>NZ_PPEU01000012.1:0-18675 GCF_003056015.1 Candidatus Similichlamydia epinepheli
CTTATGGTTATATCACGTACGTAACATCTTATTTAAAGGCGAATTATCCAGCTTATTGGATGGCGGCGTTGATGACATCAGATCGAAATGATGTTGATCGTATCACGCAGCTTATCCAAGAATGCAAGAATATGCAACTTGAGATTCTTCCACCTGACATTAACCAAGCAACCGAGTCTTTTTCTGCAGAAAAACACGGAATACGTTTTGGCTTAAATGGAATAAAAGGTGTAGGAGGAGGCATTGTAAGGGCACTTTGTGAAGAGCTACATCAAAATGGTCCGTTTCAGGATTTATTTGATTTTGTGTTTAGGCTTTTGCCTGTAAAAATCTCTAAAAGAACAGTTGAGTGTTTTATAGAGTCTGGTGCATGTGATGGATTACACGATTCTCGTCTTCAAATGAAGGAACAACTGAATGATCTTTTCGCCTGTGCTGTTCAAAAAAGAAGCGAAGAGGAAAGAGGTATTCAGTCTTTTTTCGATCAACGTTTTGTCTTTCAGCCGATGTCGAAAGCCATAAATATTGTTGATAAAGAAAAGATGTTACTGAAGGAAAAGGGACTTCTTGGGTTTGCTCTTACTGGTGATCCTCTTTCCTTGTATGAAGATGTTTTTGCTGATAACCAAATCATTCGTCTTTCTGAATTCATTAAGAAAAATGAAAAAACACCGTCTTCTGTATCTTTTATAATTGAATCCGTTAAGATCAAGTCTAGCAAGGCTTCAGGGCAACAATTTGGGGTTTTGGTGGTTTCTGATGGGATGTATCGAACAGAAGTAACTGTGTGGAATAATGTTTACAGTCGTTATGCAGATTCTTTACAAGAAAATGCTATATACATAGGAGTGCTACTAGTAGAAGGAAGACAGATTTCTTGTCTAGGTCTTCATCCTTTAGTTCTGGGCGATAGCCGACAGATTAATGAATTGAAAACAATAATAGAAGATCAGAAAACTCTAGCAATCAAACAAATGAACAGAAGCTCTGGAAAAAAAATCTCGAAAGGCGATCAGCCGATCGAATCCTGCAAAAGAATTCGGATAACGATAGACGCCAAAAAGGCAACTGCGTTTGGGTGTTTTAAGTTAAGTGAATCTTTAAAGTCTACCAGAGGTGAATATAGAATTGATATTTGTTTTACTGGTCATTCAAAAAAAAAGTGCCTGGTAAATTTAAACAAATCGTACCTAGCTCAATCGGCAAAAGATATTTCCGAAAGATTGGAATGGTGTGATTTTGTGTCGGTTGAGCTATTGGATACAGATGCAGCTTTCTAAGATTATGCTCTACTTAGCTCTTGAAATTTTCTAAGTTCTAAAAATAATTCGTTGAAACGAGTTTGCATATCTTTATTCAATAAGGTTAGTGTTAGTTCGTTGACCATTTCCTGAAAACTTTTGGCGTGAAATATTTTCCTGTTTTCTAAAAAAAGAAAGGCAGTTCCGCCTTGTTTGGTGGGAAATGGCTCTGAAAAAGTCTGCGTCTTCATTTTCTCTAATATATGCCTGTAATCTTCATTTATAGATTTTATTTGAGCTGTGTAGGTAGTGGAAAAAGTGCAAAAAGAGCTCAATTTACTATCTTGGATTATGTTGTCGATCCCCACTTCTGTCGCTAGTCTTGTCACTAGGACAGAAAAATCTCCATCATCAATTAAAGGGGATACAGACAAAACTCTATACTCACATACAGCACTATCAGCACACTCTTTCAAATAAGCTCGATATGCCTCTTTTATTTTGGCTGGAGAAACTTCAAGGCGAACTTGATTTTGTAAATGTTCAATGAAGAAAGATTGTAATTTAGTGTCGCTTGGAAACAGTTGATCAGCTTCATCTATTTTTTTTGATGAGCGTTCTAAGAAAAAACGTTTTGCCTCTTCTCTAAATAAATGAGAGTCGATTGTGTCTGCTATTGCTTGCCCCCAATTTTCTTTATAAAACTGTTCATGAAATCCAACACGTTTGCGATCATCTTCTGGTAAAGCTTGAAATTGCACCTCTATTCGATTCGCTATTTCGTATGCAGTAATTGCAGTCTTGTGAACTGAGGTCACCAATCCCTGCATAAAATCCAGTTTTCGGAGATTCTCAGCGAAAAGCTGCTGATTGCAAAGAAAAAAACAAAAGGCAAATAACAACAAGTCACACCTCGTAAGGAATACATCAAACGTTACACGATTAATAGGAGCTCTTCTTTTGGAATAGAGCAGAAAAAAACCCGTCTGGGCCACCGGACGTTAGTCTAATATGAGTTGGATCTTTTACTAAAGATATTGGGTGATTTTTAAGAAAAAACTCTATTTGGTCGCAGTTTTCTTCTCTGAAAAGACTGCATGTGATGTAAATCAGCAAGCCTCCGGGTTTAACGAATGCGATTGCTTTCCGAAATATGTCTCTTTGTTTTTCTACCCAATAGGAAAGTTCTGTTATTTCCAGTGACTCTCTCAGTTCTGGGTGTCTTCTCATTGATCCAGACCCTGAACAAGGCACATCTAATACAACCCAGTCCATTTTATTGTGATATTTTTTTGGTGGATCTGTTTCCGAAGTGCAGAAGCGAACGTTATAGATTCCGGCTCTCTTGAGTCTATCTTTTGCTTTTCTAAGAAGGGAGCTTCGAACGTCATAGAGAAGGATTTCACCTTTATTTTTCATCTTTGGGGCAAAAGCAAGAGTTTTGCCTCCAGATCCAGCGCAATAGTCAAGAACACGATCGCCAGGTGCGCAATCTACAAAGTTAGCTATTAGTTGACTCCCCTCGTCTTGGAGTTCAAACAGACCTTCCTTGAAGGATGAAAGTGTGAGAAGGTTTTCTCTCTTAGAGAGAATAATTGCATTTGGAGCGTATGCAGACGGCATAGGATTCAACATTTTTGGTAAAATTGGCAGTAAATCTTCTCTAGAAATTTTGATGAGATTAGCACGTATTGAGATAGGGGCTTGCTCATTGAGAATGTTCAGCTGTTCTCCAAGAGTTGGTTGATCAAAGGACCGTTTCATTCTTTGAAAGAGTATCGGACCAATACCGTATCTTTCTGGACGGTTCTCACCTAGACGTTCCTGTAAGTTAACAACACCGAATCTGTTCAGTAGTTCTAAACGTCTATTCCAGTTGAGCTTGAAACCAGCAGTGGCATCACAAAGTCGCCAAAATCTAATTAGCATATAGATATTTTGTACAATTTCGGATCTATCTTTTGAGCCGATAGATCTATTTTTCCTGAAGTAATAACTTAGAAAACGGTCGAGTGCTCCTCTTTTGGGATCGAACGTTTCAAGTAGTGTGAGAAGATGGTAGGATCGAAATTTGCGAAATATCACAATGAGAAACCTGAACAAACAAAGATTTGCTAGTCTAACAAGTCTTTACGTCATTAGTCTAGTCACATCCTTTTGTATGGTTGCAGTAGGACAGCCGCCTTACTTTTTTTCATCGGTAGCTTTTTTATCACTTTTTGGTTGGTCTTTATTTTTTTTTAGTTGGATGGGGACTATTTCCATTGCTCATTGGGTAGCTAGTTGGGTTTGGTCCTTGTTTGTTCACCTTTATTGGTTAAGAGGGTTTTTGAGGTTAGCCGAGAACGGAATTTCTGGATTTGCTTTGTTACTATGTGCCTCTCTTTTTTGCTCATTACAGTGGATATTATTTTTGAAGAGCACATCCGTTTTACGTGAAAAATTTAAGTCATTTTCTCCATTTCTGTGTGCATCATTATGGACGTTATTTGAATTTTCAAGACTTTGGATTTGGGATGGATTTCCTCTAGCTTCAGTTGGTCTTTCGATTTCTTCATCACCACTATTAAATCAATTAGTTTGTTTAGGTGGACCACTGTTTCTATCACATTGGTGTATTTGGTTTTGCTGGTCTGTTGCAACTTCACTTGTTGAAAAACGAATTAGCATTTCTTTTTTGTTGTCTTTTTTAATGCCCATTATATCTAGATTGTCTTGCGTCCCGGCAAGCGATGAAAATTACATGTCGTTTGTCCTTGTAAATACGCAAATCATCAAGCGCAATTGCCATCATTCTGTCGAAGAAGTGTGGACGGATTGGAGTAGTGAGTTATCTAAATTTCGAAATAGCGGATGCTTCATACTCTTCCCAGAAAACGTTTTTAATCATGATTTAAGCTTCCCGCTTCTCTTGTATGGAGGTAAAGAGCTCTTTTTTTGTTCACATAAGAAATTTTTGCAATGTATGACTAAAGAACATAACATTGCATTGTTTATAAGCTTGCCTAGGGAAGAAAATACAAGATTAGGTCCTCCAGAAGGATATATATTTGAAAAAGGAAATTTTGTACGAACATTCACAAAAAGGTATCTCGTTCCCGGTTATGAAACTCCCTATTTTAACCGAAATAAATATGAGAAAACAAAATGTGTTTCAAGAACATTTCTCATAGATAAAACGCTAATAGGGGCAATTTTTTGTTTGGAATCTATGTTGCCTTGGTCATACGAAGAATGTTTAAAAGAGCAATCTGATGTTTTCTTTGTGCTTTCAAATTACGAAATGTTTGGATTCAAGAACGCGCTATTTGATTATCAACTTCAATTGTCTCGCCTATATGCGAAAGCTTTTGGATTGCCTATTGTTTATTCAACGAATTGTGGTGTTTCTGGTGCATTTGATTCAAGAGGCAAAGAACTAACGTTGTTTTCTGTTCCATTGGGAGAGGAGTGTCACAGACTGCTCTTGAGAAAATTTGATATGCCTATTAAAAGGCACAAAACTATCTTTTGTTTGTTGAGGACAAAGTATTCTTTATTTCTTCTTTTTTTTCTTTCCTTTTCTTCGTTGGCACTGGGGAAAATGACAAAAAATCATTATTATACTAAAATGTAGGGCAGCCCCTAATTTGTGAAGCTCTTTTATTGTTTTGCAGTAAGACTACTTAAAAATGCGCGTTTCGCTAACATTATTACTCCCATCACCCTTTTCTAGAATTGAGAGGTCTTTAGTGGCCTCCTGCTTGCGGGCATCTTCTTCTCTTTTCAATCGGTTGAATCGTTGGAACATTCTTGCTTTTTGCTTGAAAGGCCAGCTTTCTATGCGCATTACTCCGTTAAAAGAATCAGCTAAGTGTGTGTTGTATCTATTTGACTGTTTTGTTGATTCTTGGTGCAAGCTTGCAAATTATGTGCATTTGAATGCCACTTTGTGGTTGTTTTGGAGAAGTGAAGATAACGAGCACGTCTCTGCTAAGGTGCTACTGATTGCATTTTTCTGCACAACAGTAAATTTGATATTAGATTTTTTGGAAATAGATGATTATCAAAAGTATTCTAGTCGAAAAAAGAAAGAAGAAATCTTTGAATGGAAGAGGTCGCTTAATTGGGCATTTAAAATTAGTCGGTTATGCTGCTCCATTTTGATTTGGGCGTCTATTGTTCCTTTGAATTTCGCCGTTCTTGTTTTGCTAACTGTGCTAGCCTCTGGAGATCTATTCATAAGGCTGTGTAGATTTGGGATGCTAGTATTCCTTTCAAGAGAATGGGATAGATTTCTTTGTGGAGATGACTCGAGGAGGCTTCCTGAAAGCTTTTCATCTAGTTACAAAATTTTTTCTAATGATATGAAGCAGATCAATGCTCAGTCTAAGTGGGCTTTTTTGTGGAATGCGATTTGTTTGTTTAGCGTTATTTATTGGTCTTTAATCGCTGAATTGAATGGAGAAATTTCTATAGTTTTAGTGAGTCTTTTTTTCAAATTGATTTCTATGATTCCTTCGGAAAAAATTTCGTGCTTCTTTGAAAAACTCATGTTTTTTGAAGAGGGGATGGTTGCGCTGAGAAAATCACATGGAATAGCCATTCCAAGTCAGGACCTACTTGATAAGATGGGCACGGTAGATGAGTCATGTGTCTAGTTAGAGTGATGTAATTGAAGCGCTAATTGTACGATGCCTACTTGAAAGTATTTTGAATATGACTCTTCACTTAATTTAACCCAAGCAAAGAAATAGGATATTATTTTGACCTCTCGTATTGGATTCTATTTGTGCAAGATGAGCTCTCTTCCATTCATGAGAGTTAGACACTTTCTTACGTCTTGTCTCCCTGTCGCGAAGGTTGCTCTTTCAAAACTTGAAGTGCTTGGAGTTTCTGAATACTTAAGTAGTTTCAATATAGTTCCGAATACGTCTTCTCTCGTTATTCGGTTCACTGGTGTGCTGATGAATAATGAGGGTCGTGACACTAGCAATGACCTAGTTAATGGTGCTTTGGAGGCAAGACGTGTTCATTCGTATGGTGTAATTCTGGCGTGGATTTCATTAATTGTTTTTTTCTTGCTCTCGTTTTTAAATCTTTCTGTCAGCACATTGGGTTTTTCTTTAGTTTCTTTTCTGGTTCTTATCAGGATGGCAGAGTTTGCAGGTGATTGTTTTCGATCTTGTGCACTTGCTAGGTTATGTTCTAAATGGTTAGAAAAAGTTGAGTCATCGCAAGAAAAAGAAGAAGTGTCGAATAATTTGGAGACATGTTTCAAGATAACCTCCGCTACTTTTAGATGCGCTCGTATTCAGACGATCATTTTGCTAGCTGTGCAGATTTCCTTGTTCATTCTTACGTTCTTTTCATTTTTCTTTGCTCATACACAAATGCAGCTAGCTTTTACGTTGATTGGGTTTGTAATCTGGTCGTTTGAGTCGTTGATAACTTCTTGCTTCGATTATTTTTGTGCGTCTTATAAAAGAGTTCAAACTTTTTTTGCCGTTTTGAATAGAGACGTGGAAACGTTCCTGCCCACTGATGAGATTTTCAATCACTTTTGCAATAAGATTTCTTTGGAAACAGCTGAGACATGCCTCATTTGGGAAAAGACAAAGGTGCTATACCTTACTCTTTCGCTCAGATTCGAAGAATTGGAGGTTAACTTTAGGAAGTTGTTGGACTCAACCTTGTCCGAATTGAAAGCATTCGAGAGCAACAAGCACAAATGCGAAGACTCAGCCGAAAGAATGATCGATAAAAAGATGGAGATTCGTCGATTTACTGCAGGTCTATCATTTTTGCAGAATGAGATATCAAAACTTTCTTCCTATTTGAAATCCTTTGAAAAATCTTCTGAAGAAGAATTAGATGTGACTGGAGAGATCTGTTCCAAATTGACTATTGTACTATCTCATTGGAACCATATGACGGAAATTAGAAGCAGATTGGACGATATAGAGGCTGAAACAAGGGTCAATTTCAGGATTCTAGAGAGATTATTTGCAGACGCAAATCAAGAATGGGAAGATAGCGATGAGGTAAGAAGATTGTTCCCAGAAACAGGTCAATGATATCACAGAATGAGTAGTAAATTGACATTATTTCGATATCATATGTTGTGAAAATTTGACTTGTCAATTTCATTTGTTGTGATTTTTATTTGTGCTTTTGTCGTTTATTTGTTCTTGATTAAGGAATTCCTAGTTTCAAAAAGGGAAGCTCTGTTATAAGACTTCACGTCGGTTTTTGCTGTGTTTTGGTTTTGGATGTTGTCAATTCCTTTTAGAAAGTGGCATCTTATGCGGGCCTTTCGACACTTCAGCTGGTGGCCATATCGGGGAATTGTATTCATTAGCACTGTTTGTCCTCGTTGGTTCCGGGTCAGTAGTTCCGTATTTTGACAACTTTTCGGCCTTGTTTTTTCGACTTTGGATGGGACAGGCTGATTGCCTTTAGTTACGATGTCTGGGGCAGGCTGCGTCTTCGCATGTGTTTTTTCTTATGGAGAGGGCTGTTTTATGGGCTTTTCTTTGAGAGGTAGAAAGTTAGGGATGTCGCATTTCTTTTTGGAGAACGGCGCTATTGTCCCTTGCACTCTCCTGGAAATTCTTCCTCATGTTGTTGTGCAGATCAAAGATGTTGATCGCGATGGTTACTGTGCTGTGCAGCTTGGAGCGGTTTCGCTTGATGGGTTCTCTCAATCTGCTGTTGAGAAGAGGGTGTCGCGTCCTTTGCTTGGCCATTTTAAGAGTGCTGGTGTTGCTCCTTGCAGACAATTGTTTGAGGTTCGCGTTGATGATTCGTCTATTTTCACTGTCGGTCAAACGATTGGAATGGAAATCTTTGACGAAATAGATAGCGTGGATGTCTCTGGAATGTCGAAGGGCAAGGGTTATCAGGGTTTGATAAAGCGTTGTGGCTTCAGTGGACATGGCGCTTCTCACGGGACGGGGCCGATTCATCGTCATGCTGGATCCAGGGGTCAGAGGAGCACTCCTGGACGCGTTTTTCCTTTGAATCCGACCGCTGGAAGAATGGGCGGATATTTGGTTTCTGTGCAAAATCTTCCAATTGTTTGGAGATCCAAGGACGATTGTTTGATTGCCGTTGGAGGGACAGCTCCGGGTGCGAGGGGTAGTTCTTGGGTTTCTGTCCGTTATGCTGTCAAAAAATACGGTGGTTCTCGTGTTCCTCGTAAAGGGGGTGTGAAGTGACTCAGTTTGTGAGAAGGTTCTCATTTCCCGATGCGTCTCCTGCTGAAGTGGTTGATTTTTCAGCTTTGATAGAAGCAGATTTTTCTCCTTCTCTTTCAATGCTGCATCGTTGTTTCGTTTGTTTGAGAGCAAACAAGCGTCAACGCTCTGCTTGTACATTGACTCGTTGTGAAGTGAGTCATTCAGGTAAAAAGCCGCATCCCCAAAAGGGCACTGGTCGTGCTAGGCAAGGGTCCTTGGCTTCTCCGCAGTACAGGGGTGGAGGTGTTGTTTTTGGTCCAAGAGGCATAAAGACGCTGGTAAAGGTTAATCGGAAAGAGAAGAGGGCCTGTTTGAGGCAGGCTCTTCTGGATCGTTTGTCGTCTGGATTGTGTATTGTGGGGCTCTCTCTTGGTCTTTCTTTGTCTAAGCCAAAGACTTCGATAGTTGTTCGTTTCTTGAGGGATTTAAAGCTGCCGAAAGGCAAAGTGTTGTTTCTTTTTGATAGGTCAGAGACTTCTGTGAATGAATCTGGATGGTCGACTTATTCGTGTTTTCAAAAGAGTTCAGCCAATATTCCTGATGTGCGTGTGCTGTTGTTTTCTAATATCAATTTGCAAGATGTGCTTGTTGCTAAGACGATCGTGTTTTCGGAAGCTGCTTTTGACTCGTTCTCTAAGACTCTTGGAACAGAAGGGATATCTCAATGAAAAAGGATCCTTATTTGATTGTATTGAGAAGATATCAAACCGAGAAAGCTACTGTGCTTGGTGGATTGAAGGATTCCTTTTGCAACAAGACAGTTAGACGGTGTCAACAGGCCAAATATTTGTTCGTAGTCGGGTTGCATGCAAACAAGATTGAGATTGCCTCTGCAGTAGAGGAAATATACTCCGAACGATCTGTCCGTGTAGACAATGTTCGCACGATACTTGTTAAGCCAAAGCCAATTAGATTTAGAGGACGTTTTGGTAAAAGGGCCAAATTTAAGAAAGCTATTGTGACTTTAGAAGTCGGATGCAGTTTGGATTAATAAGGGAGGTGTTCGGTGATTAAGAAATTTCGTCCCTTGACTCCATGCGCCAGGTTCCTTGCTTTGGAAAGTCGAGATAATCTCACTCCTTCTTCTAAGAAGAATGTTGTTAAGGCGCCTAAGTCGCTTAAAAGAATCAAGCATTCGACTGGTGGCCGTAATAATTGTGGCCGCATTACTTGTCGTCATAAAGGTGGTGGTCACAAGAAGTTTTACAGAGTGATTGATTTTGTTCGTAGGAAGGATGGCATTCCTGCCCGTGTTGTTTCGATTGAATACGATCCTAATAGATCAGCAAGAATTGCGCTCCTGTTTTATAGGGACGGTGAAAAAAGGTACATTTTGGCCCCTGAAGGATTATCAGTTGGACAGGTAATACAATCTGGGAAAGATGCTCCTTATCGATCTGGCAGTTGTATGCCATTCAGATTAATTCCTGTTGGGAGTTTTGTGCATAATGTTGAGCTTGCTCCTGGAAGAGGTGGTAAGCTTGTGCGGTCAGCCGGTTCTTCTGCTCAATTTATGGGTTGCAGTGAGGGTTATGCAAGGATTCGATTGCCTTCCGGTGAGGTGAGAAGAATTTGTGAGGAGTGTCGAGCTACGATCGGGTCTTTGTCGAATGCAGAGCATAGCTTGCGAGTAGACGGCAAGGCTGGTCGTAGAAGATGGCTTGGCGTGCGGCCAAGTGTTCGTGGAACTGCTATGAACCCTGTCGACCATCCTCATGGTGGTGGTGAGGGGAAGCACAATGGATATATCCCTATGACTCCTTGGGCGATGCAAACGAAGGGTTTGAGGACAAGGAAGAAAAGGAAGTCTTCCAAATTTATCATTAGGGATCGAAGGGGTTAGTCGTGGCTAGATCGATTAAGAAGGGGCCTTTTGTTGATCATCATCTTTTGGAGAAGATCGAGAAGGGAGTGAAAAAGGTAATTACCTACTCCAGAAGGAGCACTATTATTCCCGAGATGGTCGGAATGACTATGGATGTGCATTGTGGGAAGGGGTTTGTTTCTTTGTTTATCTCAGAGAGCATGGTTGGTTGTAAGTTAGGTGAATTTGCTCCGACTAGAAAGTTTAAGGGACATCCGACCAAGAAGTGAGTGAGAGATTATGAATCAGCAGCCTGAGAATTCTTGCGCTAAAGCGCTTTCCAAGTATGTCCGAATCAGTCCTCGAAAGGCTCGTCTTGTTGTGGGCATGATACGTGGTGTTTCTGTTACAGAGGCAGCGTTTAGATTGGGACAGAGTGGTACGAAAAGTGGTCGTTTGCTGATGTCAACTTTGATGAGCGCTGTTTCAAATGCGGAATCTAAGTTTTCGGCTTCTCGCCAGGATTTAGTTGTTCTTTCTGCAACTGTTGATGATGGTCCTAGGTTAAAGCGTGCAAGGGGTCGTAGTCGTGGTGGCAAAACTCCAATTCTTAAGCGAATGAGTCATTTGACTGTAGTGGTCGGGTGTATGTCGTCGCAGGAGGGTGTCTAAGTGGGTCAAAAAGGAAGGCCTAAAGGGTTTAGATTGGCGATTCGTAAGAATTGGGACTCTATTTGGTTTGCAGACAAGGCAAGTTTTGGCCCTCTTCTGTTGCAAGATATCGAATTGCGTAGAGTTCTTCGTTCTAAGTCTTGTTGTCAGGGCTCTTCTCGGATCGTTGTTCGTAGAATGGGTGAAAGGGTTGAGATAACTATTCATACCGCTAGGCCTGGCTTGGTCATTGGAAAGAAAGGGTCAGAAATAGACTCTATTAGGGAAGAGATCTCTCAACTCACTGGGAAAGAGGTTAGCCTGCAATTAGAAGAGATCAAGCATCCTGACTTAGATGCATCTTTGGTCGCAGAAGGTGTCTCTAGAATGATTGAGCGAAGAATTAGTCACAAGAGGGCTATGAAGAGGCATATTCAAGTCGCAATGGATGCTGGAGCGGTCGGAATAAGGGTTCAGGTTTCTGGCCGTCTTGGAGGGGCTGAGATTGCAAGGATGGAATGGTATTTGGAGGGATCTTTGCCATTGCATACATTGAGGTGCGATATAGATTACGCGTGTGTTCGTGCGATGACTGTGTACGGAGTGATTGGTGTGCAGGTCTGGATAAATCGTGGAGAGTATGTTTCATCTGGATCGGGAGTAGTTCCTGCTTTTGATGTTGAGAAGGGAAAGGGAGCTTGATTTGATATGCCGCTGATGCCCAAAAAATCGAAATTTAGGAAAAAGCATAAAGGTAGTTTGCGTGGCAAAACTAAGCGCGGTGCCTTTGTATCCATTGGTGATTTTGGAATTCAGGCTCTAGAAAGAGGGCGTGTTACAGCGCAGCAAATTGAGGCCTGTCGTGTAGCCGTGAGCCGGTCTTTTCAGAGGCAGGGCAAAATTATTTTGCGAATTTTTCCAGATGTTCCTGTGACGAAAAAGCCTGCTGAAACACGTCAAGGTTCTGGTAAAGGAGCTGTGGACCATTGGGTTGCACCAGTTAAACCGGGGAGAGTTTTGTTTGAGGTAGGAAATGTTCCAAAGTCCAAGGCGCAACAGGCTCTTCGATTGGCCTCTTTTAAATTAGGAATAAGGACTCGTTTCGTGGAACGAGTGGAGATGGTCTAATGAGTTCTCGAGAAGATTTGTCGAAACTGTCCGAGGCTGAATTAAGAGGTCGTCTTGATTCGTCTCGATGTGATTTGTTTTTTCTTTCTGGAGAGTATCGGCTCATGAAGAAGGTGTCGCATCCTCATCGTTTAAAGCTTTTAAGGAAGACGATTGCGCGTCTTTTGACAGAGAAGAGCAAGAGGCTTAAAAAGGAGGCCAAGAATGGCTGAGAGGAAGAGGCGGAAGAGTCTTTCTGGCGTCGTGATCTCGAATAAGATGCAGAATACTATTGTAGTTGAAGTCGAAAGGTTGGTTCGTCATCCTGTTATAGGGAAGGTAGTTCGTAGAAGAAGAAAGGTTTATGCTGATCATAGTGAGGATATTCAGATAGGCGATCGAGTTGTTGTTGTTGAGACGCGGCCTCTTTCTAAATTGAAGCGTTGGCGAGTTTTTCAAAAATTGGGTTAGGGTGTGCGACAGTGTTACAACAAGAAAGCAATTTGGATGTTGCAGACAATACTGGGGCTCTTTCTGTTAAATGCATTAAGGTCTTGAAGGGATCGAAGCGTCGTTATGCGGGTGTGGGAGATTTGATTGTTTGCTCAGTTAAGTCTGCGCGGCCTTTGTCTAGCGTTCCAAAGAAGAGTGTTGTGAAGGCAGTGATTGTCCGTCAAAAAAGAAAGATTCGTAGAGTGGATGGTTCAGTTTTGAATTTTGAATCTAACGCTTGTGTGATCGTTGATGAAGAGGGGAATCCGAAAGGAACTAGAGTTATGGGCCCTGTTGCAAGGGAGCTTCGTGATTTGGGCTATTTGAAGATCTGTTCTCTTGCTCGTGAGGTTGTGTGACGTATGTCTGCAAAATGGATTAGGGTTGGTGACTGGGTCAAGATTTTGTCTGGCAAGTCCAAGGGTGAAGTTGGTAAAGTTTTGGCGCGTAGTGGTTCAAAGATCGTTGTTGGGGGAGTGAATAAGAAGACGAAACACGTGAAGAAGTCTTCTCCAGAAGGAAAGGGAACCGTTGTTTCTATTGAGTTCCCGATTCATATTTCTAATGTATCTCTTTGTCTTGAAGATGGATCTAAGATTCGTTTGAGAGTGCAAATGGACTCTTCTGGCGCGAAAGAACTTGTTTGGACCAATTCTTCTGGAGAGAATCAGGTTTTTCGGAGGATTAAGAAGGCGAGGGTAGTTACGGTATAGTTATGTCTGAGCTGAAAAAAGAATCTGAAAACGAATTGGAAAAAAAGTACCGAGAGAAAGTTCTTCCTGCTTTGTTCAAGCAGTTTGGGTATTCTAACGTCATGCAAGTTCCTCGGTTAGTCAAAATTGTGATTAACATGGGCGTCGCAAAGTTCGGAAAGGATCGTAGCGCTTTGCAGGATAGTGAGAATGAGTTGAAGGCTCTTTCTGGGCAAAAGCCTGTGCTTTCACGTTCTAAGCGTTCTGTTGCAGGGTTTAAAATGCGTCAAGGTCAGCCAGTAAGTGTTTTGGTGACTTTGAGAAAGAGAAAGATGTGGGACTTCTTATATCGTTTCATCAATATTTGTTGCCCTAGGATTAGAGATTTTCGTGGGTTTCGAAAATCAGGAGACAAGATGGGGAACTATACTATTGGAATTCAAGATCAACAGATTTTTGTTGAGGTTGACTTGAGTGCTGTTAGAAGACAGCAGGGCATGCATATAACTTTCGTGACTTCTGCTAAAACTGACAAAGAATGTCTTGAATTGCTGTCGGCTATTGGGATGCCTTTTCAGCAGACTCGTGTAGGTGCTTAAGTTTATGTTGACTGATCCTTTTGCTGATTTTTTAACTCGGATGAGAAATGGTGGAATGGCGCAATTGCGCTCCGTTGACGTTTTCGTGAATAACTTGATTCTCGACGTTTTGCAGCTTCTTTTGAATGATGGCTGGATTGCTTCGTTTACTGTTCGTGAAGAGAATTCGAGAAAGATTGCTCGTGTGATTTTGAAATACAACGCGCAAAAAGAGCCTTTGATGGCCTCTATAGTTCGTCTTTCTAAGCCTGGTTGTCGTAAATATGTGCGGCACAGAGAGATATATCCACATATGTCTGGGATAGGAGTGTTTATTCTTTCTACGCCAAAAGGCGTTCTTTCCGGGCGTCAGGCAAAGAAAGAGGGTGTTGGTGGAGAGCTTCTTTGCTCAATTTCTTACTAGTCGATTGTTAATTAGGTGGTTGCGGTTGTGTCTCGAAAAGCTAAAGTTCCATTGAAGCTTCCTTCAGGAGTCGAGCTTGTTTGTGATGGGTCAATGGTTTCCGTGAAAGGCCCGAAAGGGGCTCTTTCCATGCAGATCAGTAAAGGTCTTGATGTTCGAAGAGATGGTGAATTCGTTTCCCTGAATGTTGCTGATGGCTATGTTCTTCGAAAGACCGCGCTTCTTGGTCTTTATTGGGCATTATTAAAGAACATTATTCAGGGAGTGTCTGAAGGGTTTGAGAAAAAGTTAGAGATGGTTGGTGTTGGTTATAGAGCCTCTATTAAAGGTAATTTTCTTGATCTTCAGCTTGGATATTCTCATCCAACACAACTAGAAATTCCAAAAGGAATTTCAGTTCAAGCTGACTTGAAAAGCCCGATCATAGTTGTCTCTGGAATTGACAAACAACAGGTTGGACAGTTCGCGTCTGAGATTCGATCAATGAGGAAACCTGAGCCTTATCGTGGTAAAGGTGTTCGTTATGTTGGTGAGATTTTGCGAAGAAAAGCAGGAAAGGCTGGTAAGAAGAAGTAGCTTCTTTTTTATTCAAAGAGTTGGGTCGGAGTTCTTGAGGAGGACATGTGGAAAGTCAACAGAGACAAAAGGTTCGTCGCCGTCGTACTAGAGCACTTCGTGTTCGAAAGAAAATTAAGAGGGTTGGCGGGTCTTATCCTAGGTTAAGCGTGTTTAAGAGCAATCGTCATTTGGCGGCTCAGCTGATTGACGATGCCTCTGGGAAAACGCTTTGTGCTGTTTCAACTATGACGTCTCAAATGAGGAAAGTGTTTCCAAGTGGAAAGGGCAAGCCATCTGCTGAATATCTTGGGCAAGCAATTGCCGAGGCTGCTCTTGCTATTGGTGTTTCTAAAGTTGTATTCGATCGAGGGCATCGTGAGTACCACGGTTTGATCCGAGCGCTTGCAGATTCTGCACGCGTTGCAGGTTTGCAATTTTAGTTTTTGAGGGGTTTGAAGTTCCATGTCTAAAGACAAAGAAAAAGTTGCGCTTCAGGAGCGTGTGCTCTTTGTGGGCCGCTGTTCGAAAGTTGTAAAGGGGGGTCGTCGTTTTAGTTTTTTTGCTGTTGTCGTTGCTGGAAATGGAGATGGAAAAGTTGGATTTGCGATGTCAAAGGCAAATGAATTGTCTGACTGTATTCGGAGAGGCGGTGAGCTTGCTAAGAGAAACCTGATCGAATTTGAAAGAGAAGGTGGAACTGTTCCTCATGCTGTTCGTGTGCGTTGGGACGGAACAATTGTAATGATTAAGCCTGCGAAACCTGGAACTGGTCTGATTGCTGGATCTTGCGTTCGAAATATACTTGAATTGGCTGGTATACGTGATGCTGTTGCCAAGTTATATGGATCGAATAATAAGTCGAATCAGGTTCATGCTACTTTTCGGGCTCTAAAGAGGTTCCGCAATCGTATTGAAGCTATTCGGTTGAGAAGAAATAAGGGGGCTGCTGCATGTTAGAGCTGTCCAAGTTAGCGGCTTTCTGTGCTCGGAAAAAGAAATTGCGTGTTGGTCGTGGGAACGGAAGTCGAGGAACTACGTGTGGGCGCGGAACGAAAGGTGCTGGCAGTCGTTCTGGATACAAGAGGCGCTTGGGCAATGAGGGTGGAAATTTGCCATTCTTCAGAAGGTTTCCTAAGCGTGGTTTTGGTCGCGGCGATTTGTTAAAGACCTTGGATGTGATTAATCTGGATCAGATTGATGCTCTTTTTCAAGACGGAGATGAAGTAACTCTCTCTTCGTTGAGGACAAAAGGCTTTTTTTCAGGTCCGAGTCACGGATTGAAGGTTCTTGGCCGAGGAGAATTAACCAAGAAAGTTTCCATTGTGGCGTGTAAGTTTTCTGGTTCTGCTCGTGTTAAGTTGGATAACAAAGGAATCAAATATGCAGAGGTTTGCTCTTAGGTTGTACCTCGTTTTGCTATCTTTTGGTTTAGGTTTTAATTCCCTTTGGGATTCTTTTTAGATGTTTTCTTTTTTTCGTGCTCTGATTCGAAATCAAGAGTTGAGACGCAGGATGTTAGTAACGGCGTTTTTGCTTTTCGTTTGTCGTTTGACGTCTTTTGTTCCAGTACCTGGCGTCAATGGCGAAGTTGCGCTAACTTATTTTCGGAAAGCTACTCATGCTGGGCAGAGCCTTTTTCAGTTGATGGATATTTTTTCTGGTGGTGCGTTCGCCCAGATGACTATTGGAGCATTAGGAGTTTTACCTTATGTTTCTGCCTCTATCATGTTACAGTTGGCAATTACTCTTTTTCCAGGGTTGCAGAGAGACTTCAGGGAAAATGCAGATTACATTCGCCCGAAACTGGCAAGATGGACTCGTTATTTGACTCTTTTTTTGGCTCTTTTTCAGTCAGGTGTTTTTGCAAAGTATGCTTTGAGGATTAATCGAGCGTATCCCGGAGTAGTGTCTTCGAAAGTTTTATCTGTTACTTTTTTTGGGTGTCACACTTTGTTTTATCTGTTGTTTATAGCTACGATGACGTGTGGGACGTTAACCATTATGTGGCTGGGAGAGCAGATTTCTGATAAAGGAATTGGAGTTGGAACTAGCTTGGTTATTTCGGCAGGAATCGTCTCATCTTTTCCTAAGACTTTGTCTAGTATTGTAAATCACCTTAATCTTGACTCGTCTGATCCTGGTGACTTGGGTGCTATTGCGCTTTTGTTGCTCACGGCAGTATTTATTTCGTCTTTACTTGGTTGTATATTTTTGACGCAGGCCGAACGGCGTATCGATTTACAGTATGCGCGCAAAGACTATGATGAGCCGAGTGGGCAAAGGCGGCCATTTTTGCCACTTAAAGTAAATCATTCTGGTGTGATGCCTGTTATTTTTTCTTCTTCGGTTTTGATGCTTCCTTTAACTATCGCTCAGCTTTTAGGAAAGGAGACAATTTTTGCTAAATACTTGGTTCCTGGATCTTTGGCCTATGTCGCACTTTATTCTTTGTTAATTTTCTTTTTTAATTATTTCTGGACTCTGACTCAATTTCATTCTGATCAGCTTGCGTCAGATATGAAGAAAGGCGGAGCATTTATTCCTGCTATTCGCCAAGGTTTGCAGACACAGAGGTATTTAGAGAAAACAATGTGCCATTTAACTGTTATTGGTGGAATTTCTTTAATAGTTCTGGCAACGTTTCCTCAGCTAATAGGAGTTTTGTTTGGCGTAGATCACAGCATCAGTTATTTCTTCGGTGGGACATCTATGTTAATTTTAGTTGGCGTGATTTTGGATACTTCCCGACAAGTGAGCGGCTACTTAACGACACAGAAGTACGAAGATGTGTTAAGTGCGTCACGGAATCGTCTGAGATAATTTTATTGGAAGAGGGGTTTGTTAGTGGTTAGAATTGTAGGGGTTGATATCCCTAATGAGAAAAGGGTAGAAATTAGCCTGCTTTATATCTATGGTATCGGGTCTTCTCTCGCTAGAAAAATTATTGAGAGATTAGGTTTTGATCCTAGTATAAAGATGAAAGACTTGTCTGAGATTGAAATAGCTAAGCTGAATTCTCTGCTTCAAAGTGGCGAATACCTTGTTGAGGGTGACCTACGAAGGAATATTCAGAATGATATCAAGCGATTGATGAGCATTAGATCTTATCGTGGTCTCAGACATCGTCTTGGTCTTCCTGTTCGTGGTCAAAGGACAAAGACAAACGCGCGGACTAGAAAAGGTAAAAGGAAGACTGTCGCGAATAAAAAGAAGGCCGTTAAGTAATTTTATGGTGGCGTATTCGGGTATGAGTCTCTGGAGGAGATAAAGTTTGAATAAACAAGATTCAGGATCATCAACTAAGTCTGGAAGCAAGAAAGGCGTTTTAAGAACGAGAAGAAAGCAGCAAAGAAATGTTCCTTCTGGAGTGGCTTATGTACTTGCGACTTTTAACAACACTTTGATAACGATCACAGATCCGGCTGGGAATGTTTTGTCTTGGGCATCTGCTGGCAAGGTGAATTTCAAGGGATCAAGAAAATCTTCGGCTTGTGCTGCCAGCGTAGCTGCCCAGAATGCTGGCAAATCGGCTATGTCAATGGGAATGAAAGAAATTGAGGTCAATCTAAGAGGAGCAGGAGGAGGAAGAGAGGCCGCTGTTCGTGGTCTGCAATCCGTCGGTCTCGTTCTGACTTTGATTAGAGACAGGACTCGGGTGCCTCATAACGGTTGCCGTCCTAGGAAACGTCGTCGAGTTTAGGGTACGATATTTATAGCGATTGGAGAGAAGATGTTATGGCGGTGTTATACGGCAAGTTCAAGATGCCAGAGAAAATTCAAGTTGAGGATTCTTCCTCCACATTTGCAAGATTCGTAATTGCGCCTCTTGAGAGGGGATTTGGTCACACTTTGGGGAATGCTCTTAGGCGTGTTTTGCTTTCTTCCATTGAGTCTCCTGGTATTCTTTC
>NZ_PPEU01000013.1:0-18215 GCF_003056015.1 Candidatus Similichlamydia epinepheli
TTTTAAAAACTAGATCTGCTAAAATCACGTCCTGGTATTTAGCTCCAGCTCTTAAAGAATAATTTGTCTTGAAGATGGTCCTTATAAAGCCAGATGACATCAGACCGTCTACAAAAATATGGTAAATTCGAATACCAGCTATTTCAACTAACCTGGCATCTCGAAATACAGTAAGAGCGTATGGCCTCGTGAAAACTTCTGTATAATATGCCACTCCGTCGTGAAACAAATTGCCAACAGGAAGGCTTTGATTGCTTGGCGATTCCATAGACAAGAAAATAGATGCCAATACAATAACATTGATATATTTAATAAACTTGACGATCATCTTTTAATGCCATAATTAGGAACTTTAATGCATGAATGATGCCGAATATCAGAGTGATATTTTTCAGTCGAACCTAATATTTTATGACATCATTGAACGCCGATTCCATAGACATTTTGAATATTTACACGTAACAATATTTTGTTATCTTATGGTTTAGTGAATACCCAGTAGGTAAATCTGCTGTTGCTAGCAGTGAAGGTCTCCTCTATTATTTCTCTTATGTCTGCGTATAGAGTTGCTGGGATTTGTCCGGCATTTATACTCGCTCTTAGTGTGTCCAATTCTGTGAAGGCAGCTTCTCCGCCTCCGAAAACTTCTACCCACCAGCTACGTATGTTCGCAAGGGAAGTTGAACCAATGTTCCAGTTGGAAAATTCTCTAATGGATTGATTTATTCCTAATGAATTGGACCAATTTGATATTAGATTATTTCTGATTTCTTGCTCTGTGAGATTGATTCTGAACTGGTCGAATGCAATTTTTAGCATGCCAAGTTGATTTATATTATTATCGAGAATGGTTGGAGCATCAGCATTTAGACGAATTAAAGCTAAACAACATCCAGAGTAAGGCACCCATTCTATTCGATATGTGATACCTGTTCCATTGAGTGGGCTTCCTGGAGCGTTAGCGTAGGTTTCGAATTGAGTTTTAACAAGATCGATTGCAATCAAGCTTTCTTTAGTAATTGGCCCTAAGTTGACTTTTAGAATAATATCGGTATCACCTGACGTTCCTGCGCGACAATTTATTATTACTTCTGTTCCATACGTAGTGCAGTTGATATTACGTGAATTTGCTTTGTAAGATGTGTCTGGAAGCTGTGCTGCCCATAAATTCTTAAACATATTTATTAAATTTTCAGCAGTGTATATCACGTCATCTATGACTTGAGATTCGATAGGAGCATGTCGAAAATCTTCTAAACATGCATTGCACTCCTCTACTGTAATACCATATAAAAACATGTCACTGATTGCATTAAATGGGAACGGGTGCAACCTGGTATAAAGGTTTAGATCAAGTCTTTGTTCAACTGAAAGACTACTAAAGATGTTGTAAGCATCGTCAGCTACCATCGTTGGAGTTTTGTTCTCCATGGCATTTCTATTGTTAATGTTAAAATAGAGTCTATGATATTGAATTTCTTGTAGTGAAATAGAGGTGTTTTTAATTGCATTGACAATATCGATGTGTGACAACATAGCTCTATCAATAGGCTCATTACCTATGTCAAATGCAGGGCCTGATGACGTCATAAATGTGCCCACCTGACCCAAGCCGTAGTTAGTCCATATGAGCACTCTCCAGCTTTGGTCTTCGAGTATTTCTAAAACAAGAGTAGCTACAAGCATATCCCTATAACTAGCTCCAGCTCTAAGCGAATAGTTTGTTTTAAAAATATTTCGTATAAAGCCTCGTGACATATTCGCATTGACAGGGACATAATTGATTCGGATTCCAGGTATTTCAACCAAAATGGTGCTTCGAAATACATTGTTGTCAGTCGGTGTCTGTAGCGTTTCTGTAAAATACGCTATTCCGTCATGAAACAGGTTCCCATATGTCAAGGTTGGATTGCTTGGAGCCTTCAGTGAACAGAAAAAGGATATCAATATAATAAGGGAATTTACCCTATTGATAAATTTCTTAAGCATCTTTATTAATCCTAAATTCATCGAAAGCTATTCTCAGCATTCCAATTTGATTTATATTATTTTCTAGTGTTGTTGGACTATTCGTACCTAGACGAATTAAAGCTAAGCAACATCCAGAGTAAGGTGCCCAGTCTATTCGATATGTGCACCTCTGTTCCATTGAGTGGGCTTCCTATAGCGTTAGAGTAGGTCTCGAATTGCGTTTTAACAAGATCAATTGCGATCAAGCTTTCTTTAGTAATTGGCCCTAAGTTTACTTGTAAAACAATATCGGCATCACCTGATATGCCTGCTAGGCATGGTATTATTACTTCTGTTCCGTAAGTGGTGCAATTTATATTGCGTGCATTTGCTTTGTAAGATGTGTTTTCCATAAACTCTTAAACGCATCTATTAAATTTTCAGGGGTATATATAGTGTCATCTATTACTTGAGACTCTATAGGAGCGTGTCGAAAGTCTTCTAAACATTCATTACACTCATCTACTGTAAAGTTATTCACAAACATATAGCTAATCGCATCGTATGGGAATACTTGTAGTTTAGTAAACTGATTAAGATCAGGTCTTCTAGCTTCTGGCTTAGAGATAAAGATATTATGAAAATTGTCAGCTAACATCGCCGGAGTTTTATTGTCCATTGTGTTTCTATTGTTAATATTAATGAAGTACCGCATGAAGTTAATTTCTGGAAGTGAAAGAGATGTATTTTTAATTTCGTTGATTATTATATGTTCTGAGATTGTCACATTAATTTTGTTTTGAAAACATTTCGCACGAATCCATATGACAAGTTATCGTTACAATGTAAATAGTTAATTCGCATACCAACCATTTCAATCAGAATAGTAGTATTTTGAAACACATCTACATAATAAGACGGTGTTTGCAGGGTTTCCGTAAGATAAGATATTCCATTATGGAACAGGTTCGCGTTTGTCAGACTTTGATTGCTTGGCGCATTAAGTGAAAAGACAAAAGATGCCAATACAATGACATTGATATGTTTAATAAACTTGGTAGCCATTGTATTTATGCTGGGAACATTAATTAGTGAATAAACCCGGATATCAGAGTATAGTTTTCTAGTCGAACTGAATGTTATTTTTTGATTTTATAATCTCGTGAATACAAAATAAGTGAATCTGCTGTTGCTAGCGGTAAAGGTCTCTTCTATTATTTCTCTTATATCTGCATATAGAGTTTCTGGGATTTGTCCAGCATTGATATCTGATCTTAACGTATTCAATTCTGAGAAGGCAGATTCTACTCCAAAAACTTCTTGCCACCAACTTCGCACTTTATAAATGTACCAGGATGTGCTATTAGTCCAGTTATAGTAATCCCTAATTGCTTGATTTATTCCTAATGAATTGGACCAGTTCGATATGAGATTATTTCTGATTTCTTGCTCTGTAAGATTGTCTCTGAACTGGTTAAATGCGATCCTTAGCATGCCAAGATGATTTATCTTGTTTGAGAGCGTTCTTGGAGCGTCAGCATTCAGGCGAATTAAAGCTAAGCAGCATCCGGAATAAGGAGCCCAATCAATACGATATGTGATACCTGTTCCGTTAAGTGGGCTGCCTTGAGCATTAGCATAAGTTTCAAATTGAGTTTTAACAAGATCAATTGCAATTAAGGTTTCTTTAGTAATTGGCCCTAAGTTGACTTGTAGAATAATATCACTATCACCTGATATGCCTGCTAAGCAGGGTATTATTACTTCTGTTCCGTAAGTGGTGCAATTTATATTGCGTGCATTTGCTTTGTAAGATGTGTCTGGAAGATGTGCTGCCCATAAATGCTTAAATTCATCTATTAAATTTTCAGGGGTATATATCGTGTCATCTATTATTTGAGACTCTATAGGAGCGTGTCGAAAGTCTTCTAAACATTCATTACAATCATCTACTGTAAAGTCATTTGCAAACATATAACCAATCGCGTTGTATGGGAACGCTTGTAATCTAGTATGATAACGACTATCAATTCTTTGAACTTCTGGTTTGGTGATAAAGAGGTTATAAAAATCGTCGGCTACCGTCGTTGGAGTTTTATTATTTATTCCGTTTGCATGTTCAGCCCCAAGAAAGTTACTTACAAAGTTAAGTTCTGCAAGTGAAATAGATGTATTTTTGATTTCGTTTACTATTCTGATATGATCTGATATTGTCACGCTAATTGGGTCGTTAGCCAAGTCAAATGCAGGACCTGATGTTGTCATAAATGCAGCGGTATGATTTACATGATAGTTGCTCCATATGGCTGTTCTCCAGCTTTGCCTTACGATCACTCTTAAAGTAAGAGAAGCTAATAACATATCCCTATAACTAGCTCCAGCTCTAAGCGAATAGTTTGTTTTGAGGACGTTTCGTACAAATCCTACGCTCATGGTTTCATTACGACGCAAATAGTTGATTCGCATACCAACTATTTCAACCAAAATGGTATTTTGAAACGGACTTCCGTAAGATGTTGTTTGTAGTGTTTCCGTAAAATAAGGTATTCCATTATGGAATAGGGGAGTTTCTGTTGAACTTTGATTGCTGGGCGCCTTAAGTGAAAAGGCAAGAAATACCAACATAATGATGTTGATATGTTTAATAAATTTGGCAGACATTGTATCTATGGTTGGAACATTAATTAGTGAATAAACCCGGATATCAGAGTGTATTTTTCTAGTCGAACTGAATGTTATTTTTTGATTTTATAACCTTGTGAATACAAAATAAGTGAACCTACTGTTGTTAGCAGTGAAGGCCTCTTCTATGATTTCTCTTATATCTGCATATAGAGTCTCTGGTATTTGTCCATTGTTGATATCTGATCTTAACGTATTCAATTCTGAGAAGGCAGATTCTACTCCAAAAACTTCTTGCCACCATCTTCGTATGTTATAAATGTACCAGGATGTGCTATGAGTCCAGTCATAATAATCCCTACTTGCTTGATTTATTCCTAATGAATTGGACCAATTTGATATTAGATTATTTCTGATTTCTTGCTCGGTGAAATTGATTCTGAACTGGTCGAATGCAATTTTTAGCATGCCAAGTTGATTTATATTATTATCGAGGATGGTTGGAGCATCAGCATTTAGACGAATTAAAGCTAAGCAACATCCAGAGTAAGGAGCCCAATCAATACGATATGTGATACCTGTTCCGTTAAGTGGGCTACCTTGAGCATTAGCATAAGTTTCAAATTGAGTTTTAGCAAGATCAATTGCAATCAAGCTTTCTTTAGTAATTGGCCCTAAGTTGACCTGTAGAATAATATCACTGTCACCTGAATTGCCTGCTGGGCAGGGTATTATTACTTCTGTTCCGTAAGTGGTGCAATTTATATTGCGAGAATTGGCTTTGTAAGATGTGTCTGGAAGATGTGCTATCCATAAACGCTTAAACTCATCTATTAAACTTTCAGGAGTATATATAGTGTCATCTATTATTTGAGATTCTATAGGAGCATGTCGAAAATCTTCTAAACATTCATTACACTCTTCTAGTGTAAATTCATTTGCAAACATATAACCCATCGCGTTGTAAGGGAAGGCTTGTAATCTAGTAAAAGCATTAACATCAAGTCTTCTAAATGCTGGTTTGGTGATAAAGCGGTTATAAAAATCGTCGGCTGCCGTCATTGGAGTTTTATTGTCTATTGCGTTTGTTTGTTCTCTATTAAAAAAGAACTTTTCACTGTTAAATTCTGAAAGTGAAATAGATGTATTTTTGATTTCGTTGAGAATTCTGATATGATCTGATATTGTCGCGCTAATAGGGTCGTTTGCCAAGTCAAGTGCAGGACCTGATACTGTCATAAATGCAGCGGTATAATTTAAATGATAGTCGCTCCATATGGCTTCTCTCCAGCTTTGACCTATGAGCACTCTGAAAGTAAGAGAAGCTAATAACATATCCCTATAACTAGCTCCAGCTCTAAGCGAATAATTTGTTTTGAGGACGTTTCGTACAAATCCTACGCTCATGCTTGAATTATTACGCAAATAGTTAATTCGTATACCAACTATTTCAACCAAAATTGTATTTTGAAACTGAGTTCCGTAAGATGTTGTTTGTAGTGTTTCCGTAAAATAAGGTGTTCCATTATGGAACAGGTTCACTTCTGTTGAACTTTGATTGCTTGGTGATTTCGGTGGAAAGATAAAGGATGACAATGCGATTAAACAATTAATCCATTTAATATATTTAATATACATCTTTCACTCCACTATCTATTCATAATGTTTAATCGTTAATCTATATCCTCAGTATCCTATGGGAGTTTCTTTTGTAAAGAAATTGTAAAGATATCAGTAACAATCAAGATTTTATGACGAATTTTAACAGTAAGCTTTCAGATTTGTAATGTATAATCAAATGATTATTGTTTCTCTTATAAACAGTATTTCAAGTCGTATGTTTTATCCTCTTTGGAAATGCCAAATATCAAAACGAAGTGAAGTAGCAGTGAAACTATCTTCAATTATGTCTCGTATATCGTCATATAGCGAGCCAGCAGCTTGTCCATTACTAAATCCAGCTCTTAAAATTTCAAGATCTTCGAAGGCAGATTCACCACCTCCAAAAGTCTCACTCCACCACCCAAGGAGTTTTTCTATGTTTGTATTGCCGCTAGACCAATTGTTGTAGTTCCTAGTGACCTGATTCGCACCTAAAGAAGAAGACCAGTTATCAATTAAATTGTTAGCTATTTCTTGTGTCGTGAAATTGTTACGGAATTGATCGAATGAGAGTCTAATCATTCCAATTTGATTAATTCCATTTAATAGCTTTACTGGAGCATCTGTGCCTAACCTAATCATAATTACAGCACATCCAGCACAGGGAGCCCATTCGATTCTATAATTGGTGGAATTAGGAATAGGGCTGCCATTTGAAGTCGCGTAGGTTTGGAACTGTGTACGAACAAGATCCGCTGCTATTAAAGTCTCTTTGCTAAGTGGTCCCAAGTTGACCACCAAAATAAAATCTTCATTTATTGGATTGCCTAGATAACAGGGGATATGAATCTCTTCTCCGTTTGTTGTAAATGTAGTATTTCTACCATTCGAATGATAATTCGTTTTTGGTAGTTGAACGTGCCAAAGAGACGAAAAAACATCTATTAAGTCAGTGTCAGATCGATTAGTTCCATCAATAAGCAAAATCTCAAGTGGAGATCTTGCCCAATCTCTCATGAAATTATGACATTCCTCTATGGTAAAGGCATCAAGTGTCAATTTGCTGATCCCTTGGTAGGGGAATCCCCTTACAACAGCATATACACCTGTGTCAAGAAGATTGTATTGACTTGGTGTAGCTGTAAATTGACTGAATACATCATCAGCCACGAACCTAGGAACTTGATTAAGATTGTCATGTTGAAGTCTAAGGTTGGATTTCATTGTAGATAGTTCTTGGCTTGAAATCGAACCATTATTAATGCCGTTTTTAATGATAATCAGAGCAGATGTAACTTCGTTTATATTACTATGGCTACTATCAAAAGCTGGACCAGATGTTGTAAGTAAGGTACGAGCATTCAATTCAGAGTTTTCTGATAAATAAGTTGCAATCCAGCTTTGCTCTAAAATTATTTTTAAAACCAATCCCATTAAAATAGTATTTTTATGTGTGGAGCCAGCTCTAAGCGAGTAATTTGATTTGAAGATACATCTTGTATAAATAGTGGGGGAACTTATTCCTGAAACAACTAAGTTTATTCGAAGACCAGCTAATTCTATAACTCTATTGGCAGGAAAAGGAAAGTTTGAGGCATTAGAAAGTGTAAACGTTTCTGGATAATAGGCAGTGTTATTATGAAAAAGATGTCCTGTACTTAACGTAGAAGTGCCTTGCGTAACTAGAACAATTGAAAGCACAATTGAGAATAAGATATGCAATTTCCTTATCGTATTTTGCATTGAATCTCTCCGAACTGTGACTGTCTAATGGTTCGGTGCTAACAGAGATCACATTTTTCGTCGAAAACAATGTTGAAATATTGCAACTTTGCAAAAGTTAATCTTTTCTAAAGATCCACAGGTCAAAGTGTCTTGAACTTGCTGTAAAGCTTCTCCTAATAATAGTACGTATATCTTCGTAAATAGTTCCAGGAGGATCACCAGCTGCCAAACTGGCAGCTAGTGTATCTAACTCTTCAAAAGCAGCCTCTCCACCACCAAATACCTCTACCCACCAATCTCTGAATTTATCTAGGTTAGTTGCTCCTGTAGACCAGTTTGTATAGTTTCGGATTGCCTGATTCGTGCCTAATGACGAAGTCCAGTTGTCTACTAAATTGTTTTCAATTTCTTGTGCAGTTAAGTTTATGCGAAATTGGTCGAAAGCAAATCTAAGCACTCCTATCTGTTTAATCCTGTTGTATGTATCTGGAGGTGTAACAATTTGTGGGAAGTTTTCGGCAAGTCGAATCATTACAAGTACACAACCTGCACATGGAGCCCATTCAATGCGGAATTCTGGTGCACTACCAGCTAGTGGGCTTCTTGGTCCAGCGACGTAGTTAGCGAATTGAGTGCGCACCAGATCAGCTGCGATAATCGATTCCTTCGTAACTGGGCCTAAATTAACCGTCAAAGTCATGTCGCTATCCCCAGATACTCCACCTTGACACGTTACAATTGTTTCTCCCCCATAAGTTGAAAATCCTCTTCTGCTTCCGTTAGCCCTGTAACTCGTGTCAGGATAATGTGTGACTAAAAGAGGAAGAAAATCTGTTGCTATTTCAAGGTTTGTGCGAGTTACATTGTCAACTATCATAATTTCAAGAGGAGCTCTGAACCAGCTTGTGATGCAATTTGTACAATTTTGTAATGTAAAATTATTAACGTGAGACTGACTAATGGCGTGATAAGGGAATCCTTTCAATTTAGGAAAGTTTGCGGCTGTAATTATGTTTATGGAAGTGGGACTTGCGGCAAGAGTGTTTACAAGATCACCGGAAACTAATTCTGGAGAGTTGTTAAGTATAGAGTTCTGGTTTAAAAAATTTGTTTTCATTGTGGCTAATTCAGTCGAGGATATAGAGGCCGTTCGCATACCTGTAGAAAAGTTTCTTAAAGCTTGAACTATTGTTGTTAATGTTGAGTGGGACCCGTCTATAGAAGGTCCGCCAGTCGTCATACATGCTCTAACATCTTGTAGATCGCTAAGAGCGCTGGAAATCCAGCTTTGTGCAAGCAATATCTTGAATACAACACAATCTAATAATACGTCCTCATGTAATGCATCTGATCGAAGACAATTATTGGTCTTTAGTATAGCTCTTAGGGCGATTGTAGTTGCGCCTGTAGTTTCTAGGTGATTTATACGTATGCCTGCAAACTCGACAATTTGGTTTGTCGGAAAGGTGAACCCAGCAACAGTGGATATCGTAACGCTAGTGCTGTAGTATGGGGTTCCGTTATGAAAAGAGTGGCCTGGACCTAATGTCAAGTTGCACTCTGTCTCTAGGCCTGTGGAACACGAAAGTATAAGAAATACATATATTTTTTTTAGGAAACAGCGTTTCATAGCATTCTCGTTCTTAGAAATTGTAAACTTAAAGTTTCCATCGATGGGCTGATATCAAAAATACAATTTTAGTTGAACTTTACGGTGTCTATTGTTTCAAAAATATCCAAAAGTCAAACCTTCTTTTCGATGTTGAAAAAGCCGTTTGGATGATATTGTTAACGTCTGTATAGAGAGAGCCAACGTCTCCACCTGCCGTAATAGATGTCGCAAAGTCATCTAATTCTTTAAATGCGAGTTCTCCTCCTCCGAATAGCTCGACCCACCATTCTCTGTATTTGAAATATCCAAGAAGTCTGCTGTTCCAGGTTCGATAGTGTCTGATGCCTTGGTTCGTTCCCAATGAGTTTGGCCAATTAGGTATTAGGTTGTTGGTGATTTCCTGGAGAGTAAAATTGCGCCTAAATTGATCTATTGCAAGTCTAAGAATTCCGAGGTGATTCAATGTGTTTGGTAATGTTGTTGGTGTGCCAGTCCCTAAAGTAATATATAACAATGCGCATCCACCACGCGGAACCCAATCAACTTGGTAAGTCACACCATATCCATTTAATGGGCTACCAATTGCATTTGCATAAGTTTGGAATTGTGTTTTTACTAGGTCCACAGCAATAAGTGATTCTTTGTCTAATGGACCCAGATTGACTATCAGTGCAACGCTCATGTCTCCTGCGCTTCCACCTTGACAGGGAATAACATTTTCTTTGCCTTTAACTGAGTAAAATCTTCTTTGTCCGTTGCATTTGTAGTCTGTTCTAGGACGTTGATGTGCCCATACTGATGAGAAATTTGAGACAATATTATCAAATGAATGGACGATGTCGTCCATAAGCATTATCTCTATTGGGGAGTATGAAATATCACTTAAGCAATTTAAAGCATCTTGCAATGTAAAAGAATTAGCATATAAATGGCTAATTCCGTAGTAGGGGAACCCTGCTAGATGAGGGAATACACTTGCACTTCTAATATTGTCTGAGGTCGGAACAGCAAGAAATTTGTTTATAAAATCGTTTTTTACCGTTTCTGGACTTGAATTTAGTATGGTATTCCGTGTTAGAAATGATGCTTTCATTGTCGATAATTCTGTTTCAGTTATCGATTCTGTTTTTAGATGATCGCCTATATTTGACAGAAAGTTTGATATTGTTGTTGGGCTTGCATGCAATCCGTCAATGCCTGGACCACCTGTCGACATGAATACTCTTGAGTGAGTTATTCCTAGGGTAGAAATAACTGTTGAAAACCAGCTTTGAGAAATAATTATTTTGAAAGTCATGCAACTTAAAATCACGTCTTTATGTGGCGCATTTGCTCTTAGGCTGTAATTAGTTTTGTATACTGCTCTGACTGCTAATGAAGACATGTTTGTAGTGGGAACCACGAAATATATTCTGATTCCAGATAGTGCGAATAATTGGTGATTTGGGAATTCGGCAGACAAATCAGTATTAACTACTTCTTGATAGTATAGTGGTATATTTCCGTAGAGAGTGTGTCTATCACCAAGATATTGTGCTCCTTGTATTTCTGGTGCTAGAAAGTACGAACAAGAAACAAATAAACAGAACCTATTAACGAATTTTGCAAAATACTTCACGCAGTGTCCTACAAAAAACTTTTGTCAAAGGCCATAGCAAGGCAGATAGATCGCTCTGTCACTAAATATTTACACCGTATATACGGACCAGTCTTAACAAGTTTTATTATCTACAATTTTAATTGTTTAATGTTTGCTTTATGTTGATCCTCTGAAAACCCAAATGTCAAAAAAATGTTTGTTGTCCGACAGGCGTTCTTGTAGTAATTTGTGAATATCTTCGCAAAGAGTAATTGAAGGACCTGTCTCATTTATTTCATTTCTAAGAATATTTAGTTCGTGAAATGAGTCTTCGAATCCGTACACATCTACCATCCAATCCAAATAACCAGAGGCTTTGGTCAGGTTGAAAGATGTCCATTGATCTAGGTCTAATTTAGATTGGTTAACTCCTATTGAATCTATCCAATCGTTAAATAGATTAGATTTCAACTCTGAACAAGAAAAACTTTCTCTGAATGTAGAGAGAGATATTTGAAGAGCTCGTAGGGCATTCATTTTTTGTTTAGAAAGAAACATCGTGTCTGAAAACCGTATCATCACAAGTACACATCCTCCGCAAGGAGCCCATGTCGCCAAATAAGACGGAGTGTTGTTTAAGGATTCATTTCTGTTGGTGTACTCAGCAAACCTAGTGCAGAGGATATCAGCCGCAATCAAGCTAACAGGTGTGAGTTTTCCTAGGTTTAATACAATTACTGGCACCATTTCTGTTATGGGTGCTCCAGGGCAGCTGAATAGTGTAATTGCACCTTTTGTAGTAAACCCAGCATCTGATTGAGCTAATTTGTACCTTGTGTCAGGACGCAACTCGTCCCATAGCGGTAGTATCGCTTCAATGAACTCTGTAGCTGTTGGTTTCGTGTTATCCATAAAGAAAATTTCTAAAGGAGCTCTTGTCCAATCTGAAATAACATTCTCGCAATCTTTTATAGTTAAATTTTTCAAATGCATTTTATCAAGAGATGCAGATGGAATTCCACGTATGTATGGATAAACAGAAGATTCAATTAAGTTGGAAGTCGTCGGAGGCTCAGAAAGCCGACTCATCATTCGATTGGCGACTCCATCTGGAGTTCGGTTCAGTTCTGTGTTCAAATATTTTGTGAAGGAATTTTCAACTGGTCCGTATATACGGTGTAAATATTTAGTGAAGGAATTTTCAATAGTGTTTAATTCTGCTTGGGAGATGGTAGCAGTTTTTATCCCTCGTATAATAGGAAGAAGCTGCTTAGATATGTCAGAAATATGGACACTGTTTCCATCAAAACCTGGTCCAGATACTGTCATGATAGCTTTAGCAGAGTCCATAGAAGCCAAGTTCTTCGCCCAACTTTGTTGAAGCAAAATTTTTATTGCGGTTGTGCAAATAGTTGTGGCTCTGTGATTCGCTCCAGCTCTTAGGCAGTAGTTAGTTTTTAATATGGCTCGAAACGCCTTTCTTACCATGCGGCCATTGAAATGGATGGCATGTACACGAATTCCTGGAAACTTGATTAGTTCTATTCTGTCATAGTACTTTTGCGGGTTAGGAGTGATCAGTTTCGTTTCTACTGCGTAAGGTGTCGTTCCATAGAATAAAATCGAACTCTTTTGGTAAGAAAGATTTCCTATTATTACTTGGAGTGGAAACAATGAAACTAAGAATAGAATATGGGCAACTATTGTTTTTCTATCTCTTTGCATGAAGCAGTCCCCAAGCTAGTTTTGTTTTCCAATGTTTGTTGGAATAGGAGGTTAGACTTTTGTTTTAGGGCCTACGAAATTCCACATATCCCAACATTTTCGAGATAGTGAAAGTGAATTTTTGATTACTCGCAAAGCTTCACATAAAAGTATTTGTTTCTTTTGTTCATCTGAAACAATATCTGTGATTTCGAAAAAGCATAATTCGCTTTCAAACATATTTGTAAGCCATTCAAGATGCGAATTAGCTACGAACGCTATATCCATGTCATGAGGCTCATGAAAATTCTTTTTCTCTGCATTTTCTATTAATAATCTATCCCATGGTTCAAGAATCTCCTGATTGATAAATTGTGTAAGAAAAACATCTTCGAATTCCGTGATTGTTTTTTTCAACATGCAAGATCTATCCATGTTATTTGCAAATGTATGTGCGGATAACATGTGGTCTACTTTGACCATGACTAATGTACATCCAGCACAAGGTCCCCACTCACAATCAAAAACAAAACTTGGATCTTTATTCTGTAGGGGAAGTTTTGAGCAGATAAGTTCAGCCGCCAAAATGCTTCTAGGGCATATTTTCCCAAGATTAACCACAAAGATTGGCACAACTTCGCTTGTAGATCCATCACAAGAAAAGTATCTTGCGGACCCATTCATTGGGATATGACTTCTATGCTTGCAAAGTATATCATTCGTTTTGGGGAGATGAGCCTTCCAAAGTGGCAAGAATGCTTTAACGACCTGATCGGTTGAGGAATTGGAATCTTTTTTGATCAGCAGAACTTCTAAGGGAGCGTGTGACCAAGCTAGCATTGCTTGGTTAACCTCTCTTTTTGTAATGCTTGGGATATGAATAATATTAAGTGCGTGGTAGGGGATGCCGCGAACCTCTGATTGTTCTTTCATATCAATCTTAGGCGCAGTGAAGTTCATTTTGATGCTATCAAAAACTCTCTGAGCAACTTCTTGTGCTGAAGAAGTCATAACGTCACGTGCTTCTTGAAAAAGATCATTTCTAGCAAGCTGAATCTCTTGATCGGTGATGTCTGTCTCCTTTAGAGAAGAAAAGAACCCAATAAGTTCTTCATGCAATTGTTCTAATCTTTCGTGTTGAGCATCTTGAATGGCTTACAAATATGTTTGAAAGCGAATTATGCTTTTTCGAATTAGTATTTGGAGAGTACGATGCCTCGTCTTTTACTTTGTTTCATTCTTTTTTCTTGTCTCCCACCAAATCTTGCACCAGCTTTGGCCTAGCACACAACGTGTGACAAGTGCCAAAACAGATGTATCTCCTAATCTGTCGCTTGCCCTAAGACAAAGAGAGACTTTTGCTAGTACACGGACACGATGAAATGGCGTTGCAACCTGTGCTGAGGCGATAGAGCGAATGCGCAACCCTGGAAGTGAGATGATCTCCATTGAATTGGAAAACGAGTCATAGAAAATATTACAGTTTTGAACCGCATAGGAACAGTTGTGGCTCTTATGCAACCTAGCTTTCTCAAGTGCCACCAGATCCATATTGGAACACGCATTTGCATAACAAAGAAAAAGAAAAGAAAGTAATTTTCTAAAACTCACGCCCTTCTCCTCTCTGTGAAATGCATCATTAATGACTGGAATGTGACCTAATTCACTACTGACATCTTCTGCACTATTCGAAGCCTTGGAGATTGCGCCTGCTTAGCAGGCTGATTTTGCCTTATAATTAGCTTTGTTGTTGCCAGACTAGAAGCAGATTGTAGTTTAGTGTTCGTAGTAGGGCGCTTAGATGGAGCAGAAAGATCGTGTCGTTCCTGTTTCGTAGGAGATCCTTGCATGTCTGTCAAAACAAAATTTTTGATTTTTTCAGATGCTTGCCTGTCGGTTGCTATTCCCGTTTGGGTAAAACAAGAAAAGAGAATGAAACAAAGTAAAAGACGAGGCATCGTACTCTCCAAATACTAATTCGGTTTCGGATCATTACAGCATTTTAATTAATGGCGCAAAAACAAAAAGACCCCCCTAACAAGGGGGGCCGTTTTTTTTACTATTAGAAAAAATAGATCAGCTGAGGAAGTCTATGTTAGTTACTTCCAATGAAGTTGTATACGTTGAAGAGACCATCGTTTGCGTTTGCCCCTGATCCAGATGCCAAAAGTGCCGTGCCAATTCTATCAGCTACGTTGTCTGCAAATGTGTCTTTGTCCGCTTGGCTTGTTGATGCGGCTGCTTTTTGGATAGCGGCTTCAGTGCTCTGCTCTGCCCCCATCATATCTGTAAGCCAGTCGAGATAACCGTCTGGGGTGCTAGCAAGTCCGTTGTTCCCTCCTGGTCTTCTGTCTCGTTGCTGTGCCCCTAAAGCTGCAGCCCAGTCTGCGAAGAGATTGGTTCTTAGTGTAGCCTGTACGCTGTAAGCAGTCCTTGCGTCAGCTATAGTATCAAGAAGAGCCCCATAACGGTTTTTACCTGTTAGGAATGTCGGACCACCGTCCTTGAGCTGCACACAGAATAGTGCTCTTCCACCTATAACTTCCCATTTGGATTCAAAAACAGCTCCAGCAATGCCTGTAGCAGCAGCATCTGCAAATTTTAGTTTTAGAACAGCAGCTGCAGCCAACCCAACCGCATCTGCAGCACCACAGTCGATTACTGCAACTGGTACCATATCTGTTTCAGCACCGTTTGTAGTGGATATATCCCCTCGGATATTGTTACAAGCACTTCCAGCTAGGTTTTGGTTAATTCCAGGCGTGCTTTCAAGTATTGCCCTAGATAAAAGGTTTACTAAGTGACCAGTGATATCAGCGGCAGTATAGTTTCCAATGGCAATGAAGTGCCCAGCAGCATCGTTCTGCCATTTGTCGAGTGCAGTTTGTCCTAACGCAGGAGTTAAGTTGTCTTGTGTAAGATGCAAAAAGTATTGAGGGCACCCTATGATGTCTATGGGGTCGGTCTGGTTTGCATGATCAAATTCTACAAATTTGTCCATTCCGAAAGCAGTGAAAAAGGCGTTTGCGGCAGCTGTAGGTTGCATGGCTCCTGTATCTGTTTGACCACGTGTGCTCATGAGAGCATAGTGTGTCGTATAGTCTGCATCAACTATTGAGGCAGCTCTTAACCCTGTGAAAAAGTTTCCAAGTAGTTGACAACCTTCAGCTTCATCTCCTGTCGGCATGCTCAGATCAAGAACTGGTCCAGCAGCGCAAGTACCAAGCTTAACTGTACCACCCTCTGCGGTGATAGTGCCAACCCATGTTGTGAACCAAGACTGTTTCCCGATTATGAAAACTGTTGCTGTTACTGCAGCATGACTGACCGCACTTCTATTCACTCTTACAGAGAAGGGATGTTTTTGAATTAGTCTCAAACGGAAAGTTGCAGTCAATGTCGCGTTAGTGGTTTCTACTAAAACTCCTTTCAGACCAACCATTTGAATAAAGTGCAAGTCCTCTACGTTCGCAAGACCGTGTCCAATTGTAGCTGAACTGTAAACAATGTTTCCGACTCTCTGGACGGCTGGAACAGCTCTGAGTAATGGTGATTGAGTGCAAACTGTAACGGAAGACGAAAGAAGCAGAAGATGGAAAAGACTCCTGAATCTTGTTCGCATTTTTAGGAAATAAGTCACAAACGACCTCCTTGGGTTTCCCAAAGCAAATCAAAACAGGTAGACTTGCAGGGGCTTGGCAAGTGTGAAACACCACATAATCTAGTAATTTTATTTCGGTCTAGTAAGATCTCATCTGTATTTTTCTTAGGATTGCCTCGATTGGGCTTGATTTGATTCATATCAGGTACAGCGAGGGTTCAATTCGTCCGTATAGCACAGTATTCGCTTTTATGAGGAAAAGACCAGTAGAAGAGTAAGTAGAACAGTCTAATCATCAAATCGTTACGAAGGAATTGAGGTGTGTCATAGAAATCTCTTTGGAGACCACGAAAATCAATGAACTTATACGCGCCCCTATTTTCATATTAAAGTTTCGCCACTCTGAGGGTCGATCAGCCTGAAATCATTCAGATGCAAAGTGTCGTCTGGCTCGACTTGAAGTAGAATCTCTCTTTTTTTTGCGCTTCTAATAATCAAATTTTTGTCTATTTCTTCAAGATATGATTTCAACTCAGGATGGCAGTGCAATACTATTAACTTCCCATCGCACCATGATAAAGTTCGTTTAATTGCACGCTCGATTTCGATTGAAACTGTTTCGTGACTTTTAACGCATCCTGTTCCTTCGCAATAAGGACATCCAACTAACATGGTTTGAGTAAGCGATTCTCGTATTCGTTGGCGTGTCATTTGTACTGTTCCAAAACGGCTCATATTCAGAATAGAACATTTGGCTGTGTCCTCCTGCATACATTCTCTTAGCCAATCAAGAACCCTCTTTTGATTTGATGGAAGCGCCATATCTATAAAATCACAAATGATTATGCCTCCAATGTTTCTTAAACGTAATTGTCGGCTTGCTTCTTCTGCTGCTTCTAAATTGATACGAACTATAGTTTCTTCCAAGTTATGTTGAGGCTCTTTGTCAATACTTCGTCCAGAATTAACGTCGATCGTATGCATCGCTTCCGTTGTTTCAAAAAAAATGTATCCTCCGCTTGGTAGCCATATTTTCTTTTTCAGTGTTTTTTCTATTTCTCTCTCGACCCCGAAACGTTCAAACATAGGGATGCGATCACGATAGAACTCAACTTTCAAGTTATGTTCTTTGCTATACTTTTGAAGAAGTCTCTGACAACTCTGGTAAGTTGCGTATTCATCAATTAAAATTCTATTGAAACGTCGCTCCAAAGCTGTAAGAAGAGTTCTCTTCACAAGATCGAAGCCTCTGTACAAACAAATGGCATTTTTTTGTGATTTGAAAGTTGCTAAAATTTTGTCCCATTGACTGATGAGGTCAGTAATGTTTTCTTCTAATACTTCTTTGGGGACGTGTTTGCTTGCTGTTCGGCAAATCAAACCCATGGATGGTGGAAGATCCATTTCGCTGAGGAACCTATTTAGCCTTGCTCGGATGTGGGGTTGAGTAATCTTCTTAGAAATGCTTCTCTTCGTTGAAGTCGGCAAAAGCGCAACGTAACGTCCTGCCAAAGATATCGAAGAAGTTAACCTTGCTCCCTTCGTTCGAATTGGTTCTTTTATTACCTGAACGAGTATCCATTCTCCTACGCACAATTTCTGTTCATTTGAAGAATTTATCGATGTTACTTGATCTTCTTTTAGAATTTTTGCCATATTTTCAATGGCATCGTCTAGGTGTATGAACCCATTTTCTTCTTCTCCAATGTCTATAAAGGCAGATTGGATATTCGTTCAGGTAATAAAAGAACCAATTCGAACGAAGGGAGCAAGGTTAACTTCTTCGATATCTTTGGCAGGACGTTACGTTGCGCTTTTGC
>NZ_PPEU01000014.1:0-17186 GCF_003056015.1 Candidatus Similichlamydia epinepheli
AAATCACAGAAAAGATCAGCTTCTTGCGTCTCTCCCTCATGTTGACTTCATAATGGGGACAAATAACCTCCATTCACTTGTGGAGATTCTCGAAGAGCTGCTCTCACGTGGAAAAAGGGTTATTCGCATCGATGATATTTTTGAACATGATCTAGATTATAGAGTTGCAGAGAGGTCAGATAAAATAAGTGCATTTGTCTCAATTATTCGTGGATGTAACAAGTACTGCACCTACTGCATTGTTCCTTACACAAAAGGACCAGAGGTTTCTAGGCCATGCACTTCCATTCTACAAGAGTGTATAGATTTAGCTAATAGAGGATACAAGGAAGTAACCCTTCTTGGAGAAAATGTTAATGGATATGGTAAGGACAAAAAAGACGGATTTCTTTTTCATCATCTTCTAGAAAAGGTACATGAGATACCAGGGATTGAGCGTATACGTTTTATGACAAGCCACCATCCGCGGGTACGTCCCTTCACAAAGTTTTCTTCTTTGAAGCTAGGACCTTCTACGAGAACCTCTACAACACTTCCGATAGCTTGAAATCTTCCCAAAGTGTGTGAGTTCGTCCACTTTTGTCTGCAATCAGGATCAAACCGGATTCTAAAAAAGATGAATCGCATGTACACAAGAGAATCTTTTAGAGAAAAAGTTTGGAAAATCAAGAACACTTTAGAAAAAAAACATGAAATTTTAAGAAAAAAAATTCACCCAGACTTATTTCCAGATTGGGGAATTGGATCTGATTTCATTGTCGGATTTCCTAGCGAAACTGAAGAAGAATTCCTACAAACGCAACTAGCTATAGAGGAAGATAATTTCACAACATCGTTCTTCTTCATGTACAGTCCAAGGAAGGGGACGCCATCTACACGATTCCTCGACAACGTAACAAAGGAAGACAAGCTCAATAGGTTGCAAAGGTTGCTTGACTTGCACGAACGAATGTCCTCAGAACAGCGCAAAAAAGCTATCGGAAGTGTTGTAGAGGTTCTCGTAGAAGGTCCTAGCTTCAAAGAAGAAAACTTTGTGAAGGGACGTACCCGCGGATGGTGGCGTGCCATTTTACCGGGGATGACAGAGTTAACCGGAACGATACAACTTATTCGCGTGCGTGAAGTAAAGCACCTAACATTGATCGGAGACCCTCTACCACTTGTTACATAACTAACGGGATCGAAACCCGCTTCTACGATCGCACTCTTTTTTTTCAGGACATGAGTCTCTTTTGAAAATTTTTTTCACTTTGTCTTTTAAGACGTTTGTCTCTCTAGAAATTTTATTCTTCAAACGATTCAATTCTGTTTTGAAATGCTCTGTTTTTTTTGAAAACCAACATTCACTTCTACGACAACGATGCTCTCGCGAGTCGTGAGACTCGGCCCTTAAAAAACAGTGTAAAGGGCATTCCCTGCAACCGGATCCAATTTCAGAACGAGAAGCGACTTCTGAAGAAGGACGTGCAAGGGTCAATTTCTCATCAATCTCCACTTCTGACCTCTCTTGTTCAAGCGAGAGATCTTTCCCTTGTTGTACATCTTTTTCGGCAGGATCAATAACTTGCTCTACAACAGTCGAATCCTTCTCGATTTTATTGTTGGTAGTGTCTTGGCTTTGAACCACTGATAGTCCAAATAAGGCACCTAGTAGCTTACGAAACATTCTGATACACCTTCTCAAGTTTGGAAAACAACCACGCTTCATTAACGATAGCGATATTCAATGACTGAGCTTGCTCCAACTTGCCCCCTGGTGATTCCCCAACAAGCAAGTAATCAGTCTTTTGCGAGATGGAAGAAAGAACAGATCCACCTTGCTTTCGTATGAGTTCCTCAATCTCCTTTCTAGAACCTTTTTTGAAAGTCCCTGTAATAACAAATGAAAATCCAGAAAAAGGCACTGCCCCCTCCTTCTCCTTTTTTTCTGAAAAAGGACGAACTCCTAAAGCAAAAAGAGATCTTACACGCGGTTCCAAATCACTTAATACTTTGTAGGTCGATCTAGCAACCTTTCCACCGAACCCAGGAATTGACTGGAGCTCCTCGATAGACAACACTCTCAGAGCATCCCAAGAATCGCATTTCTTGGCCAATGCTCTTGCATTTCTTTTCCCAATATATGGGATCCCAAGAGCAGAAAGAAATGAGAAAAAGGGAACAAGCTTACTTTTTTCAATCGAATCAATAAGTTTTTTTGCAAGAATAGGACCACATTGAGGTAAATCTTTTAATACTTCACAATTCAAGCGGAAAAGATCGTCCCAGTCTTTAACAAGATTTCTTGAGACTAATTCTTCAATCGTACGCTTCCCAAGACCATCTATGGAAAACGAATCAGCAAAATGAATAAGTGACTGGACAAGTTTATCATGACACAAAGGATTCGAACACCTCAAAGTCATAGGGCACCCTTCCAGAACAGAGTCACATGAATGGCACTTTGTTGGTAGTTGTAACGGAACAGTTCCCTGTTGCCGAAGGTCCATATCCACTTCCAATATTTGAGGAATTATATCTCCTCCTTTGCAAATCCAAACGAAATCTCCCTCACGAACTCCTTTTTCAAAGGCCCATCCGAAATGATGAAGCGTCGCCTTAGAAACACAACTTCCATCCAAATAGACAGGGTCCAAAAGAGCGACTGGAGTAACAGCACCGCTTCTTCCAATTTGAGAAAAAATTGAACGAACTCTAGTCTTGACACGACATGCTCGATACTTAAATGCGACTCCCCATCGATAATATTGCCCTGTAGAGCCCATTTGAAGCTGATCCTCCATAGAATCAAGTTTTACTACTATTCCATCAATACGAAACGGCAAAGATTCCCTTTCTATCTCTACTTTTTGAATAAATTCAAACACCTCTTCTATAGAGGCTCCTGTCAAAGAAGGAGACGGAACAGAGACAGACCAGCTTGCAAGTTTGGTTGACATTTCCTGAACGCTCTCAACTTCTGGAGATGATAAAAAATATCCAAAAAACGATAGTTTTCTTTCGCGAACAACTTTTGGATCTAAAGATTTCAAAGATCCAGAAGTGCAATTTCTCGTGTTAGAAAAAGGCTCTAATCCCTCCTTTATTCTGCCTTCATTAATCGAATTTAATGCGGTGAAAGGCATGTGAACTTCCCCCCTAATTTCGCACGAGCCTTGTCTCATTGGAATCGTATGAGGGATCCCCGCAACTTGTTTTAAGTTCTCCGTGATTACGTCTCCTACTAGGCCATCACCTCTAGTCAATCCGCACTCAAGGCGACCGCGAATATACCAAAGAGCAACAGCACATCCATCAATCTTTACATCAGCATAGTAAGAGGGCGTCTTGCAAAGAGCTTTCTGGCATTGTTCATGGAAATGAAATAGGCCATCTCTGTCAAAAATCTTATCATACGAAAGCATTGGCCAAATGTGATTTTGTGTAGGAAAACGTCCGCTAGGTTTTTCTCCTATAAACTGCGTAGGAGAATGCTCTCCGACCCAGTCTGGATGAATACATTCCAAATTTTTGATTTTTTCTAAAAGTTGATCGTATTCTTCATCCCCTATTTCTGGGCAATCCAATGTAAAGTAAGCACGGTTATGATACCAAAGCTCTCTACATAGATCTAAGTAACGCTCATACTCCCTTGACATCGGCGCGCGATTCAAAAAAAACCTCAAAAATTAGTGTTGTATAAGGAGGCAACGACAAAGATAGCAAAGACCCATTAGGCTTTATTATTGTTCCTGTTTTATTGGATGAACCTCCATATTTTTCCAAATCTGAAGAGAAACGAGGAATCAAACTAACATTTCTAAAAAATGGCAAGTTGTAATCGTCCTGTGCTACTGGGGTGAAGTTATGAATGCAAAGCAAAGTTTGTACAGACGATTTCCTAAAATAAGCAAAAATACCTCTCTCTTTTTCATCTATATCTATCCACTCAAATCCGATTCGCACATGGTCCCATTCCCATAACGCAGGTGTAGATGTATATAGAAAGTTCAGGTCACGTAAGCATTTCCATAAATGGAAATGCGCTCCGCTTTTTTGTTCAATCCAATCCAAGCTATCTAAAACAGACCATTCATCCTTAGCTCCCCATTCTGATCCCATAAAAATCAATTTCTTACCAGGCATACACATCTGATAGGAGTACAAAAGTCTCAAATGATCGAAACGCACATCCACCTTTCCAAACATTTTTCCAAGTAAGCTACCCTTACAATGAACAACTTCATCATGTGAGAGTGGAAGCAGGAATGCTTCCAAATGCGAATAAAAAGCAGAAAAAGAAATATCTTTCCTATTTGAGCCTCGAAAATATGGGTCCAAAGCCAAATAGCGAAGTGTGTCGTGAACCCATCCCATTTGCCATTTAAAATCGAACCCCAACCCTCCCTCATAGAGGGATGCTGTCATTTTTTTCCAGTCTGTAGATTCTTCAGCTACAGTGAAGGTTCCAGGCGCACGTGAATGAGTAACCGAATTCAAATGTTTCAGAAATTCAATGCTTTCAAGGTTCTCCTTTCCGCCATACTGATTTGGACTCCAAGAACTATTTTCACGCCCATAATCCCTGTACAACATAGAAGAAACTGCGTCGACACGCAATCCATCTATATGAAGAACATTTAACCAAAAAAGAGCGCTCGCCAAAAGAAAGTTAGATACTTCGTTCCTCCCGTAGTCGAACTGCAAAGTTCCCCAATGAGGGTGAACTTGCCTGAGTGGATCTGCATCCTCAAAAAGAGGGAACCCATCAAAATTAGAAAGTGCGTGTTCGTCTGAAGCGAAATGAGCCGGAACCCAATCCAGGATAACTCCAATACCTTTTTGATGAAGAATATCGACAAATTTCTGAAATTCCTGAATTGGACCAAAGCGACTAGTAGGAGCAAAATAACCTGTTGTCTGATATCCCCAAGATTCATCCAATGGGTGTTCACAAACAGGTAGAAGTTCTACATGTGTCATACCAAGCTGACTTACATAGTCACTCAAATCTTGAGCTATTTTTTCATATGATAAAAATGTTCCAGACGAAGAACGTTTCCATGAACCTAGATGAACCTCATAAATGGCAATAGGTTGATCTCTATAGCTGCTGGATATTCGTCTCTCCATCCACTTTTGATCATTCCAGCAATAACTTTTCCACTTGTTATTGATTACAGAAGAAGTTGCAGGTCTCTCCTCAAACTGAAACCCAAAAGGGTCTAATTTAAAATTGATATGTCCCTTTTGATTAATAGCAAATTTATAACGTTCTCCTTCTTTTAGTCTCGGAATAAAAAGAGTCCAAATACCAGATGTATGTCTATTCATAGGGAAAACTTCAGCTTCCCAAAGTGAAAAGTCTCCTACTACTGAAACACCGTTAGCACGCGGTGCCCAAACAGAAAAAAGAACCCCCTCTACTCCATCCATCACGCTAGAGTGTGCACCTAGCTTTTGAAAAATTTCGTAATGCACTCCCCTTCCAAAAAGATAAGCATCAAGCTCAGAAAATACACAACGAAACCTATACGGGTCTTCTATCCATTGACCATTCGGCATGCAAATTAAGTAAGACAAAGACGAAGCAAAAGGCAAATCAGAACAATCCAACTCAAACAACCCAACCATGCCATCTCTGGCTTCAAGACGCACGATATTTCCCTGACAACTAATTGAAAGAGAAAGTTGATTAGGCCTCCATACACGAATCAGACTTCGTCCATTAACACAATGAAACCCTAAAAAATCGTGCGGAGAGCAATGCATGCCTCTTTGCAAGGCATTCAAATCATCATTTTCGATCGACGGCCTAAACAATCTCAGGCTCCCGGGACTAATGTTCGAAACGATCGAAACAGTAGACGTCACCCTCTTTAAAAAAGAATGGCACTGGTTCAGATCCAACAACATGATACATACCGGGTCCACCCCCTTTTCTGGTAGCGCGAAAGACACGAACCTCTGGAGGGAAAACAAAATAACAGAAATTAGTTTGGTCTATTTTTAGCAGGCAACTTCTTAACCTACAATTAGACCAGATAATGCTAAAAGATCCAAATGGCAGCAAAAAACTTCTCAACCGACCAGCTGTTGACCATTTAGGACGCTCAGGAAGAACAAACAAAGTTGACTCATCAAGTCTCACTAAAGAATCAATAATTGACTTGCCAACATATGAAAGAATATTAAGCGGACTGCCATACCCCTTAAAGAACGGACCTGCTCCATAGAAGCGTTGATCCTGCCAGAAAGGCACCATTGTCGTTGAAAAGTGGTATCTCCAAACAGAAACAAAATCTGTATGAATCAATTCTTGATCTGAAACAGTACACTCGACACAACCTACAACATCAGAAGGAAGAAGTTTAGAGAGAGCGTAAAGGCAAGGAAAAATATCTTCCCGAGAACATCTCTTGTCAAAGGTGTGAAAACACTTCTTTTTATGTGATCCAAATGAAAGACGCGGAAGAACTATCTGTGGATGATCATATACATCCTTTTTGCTCATTCGATGCGTTCCATCTATAAAAAGCTCTATTGCTTCACCTCGAGTTAGATTTCCAATCTGAACCCCAGACTCATAGTCAACAGAAATAGAGGTTCCTCTTGCAAAGGAAAAAAGACAACTTAATTGAGAACTTCCCATTTGAAAAAATAAAACGGAAACATTCTTTTTAACTTGCAAAGTAACAATAATTCTTTGACGATCCCAATCACACTCTACACGAAAGTTGTCTATTTCATGTTCGGTTGTAACTCTCCATGTACAAATTGGACGCAATTCCTCTCCACGAACGTCGAAAAAAGAAATAAGAGCTGGAAAAATCTGAACAACAAAAAATGTGCAAGGAACCCAATAGAAACATCCTGACTGTTCACTAACGGACATGTAAGAAAGGAAAACAGGAACTGAAAAAGCTATCATGAAAGAATCAAGAATGTAAAAATCTATCCATGTTGGGAGGAAAGTAAAAATAAAGCAAGCGACAAAATAAAGATTTTTTGTAAAATCATGTTTTTTCACACTGCAAAAATAAGTTTTTTTTGCTTCCAATATTGTCACCCTTGAACTTGGCCACAATCAGCTTATCTGCTAAACTGCGAGCGGCCACTGCTAGGGTGCATAGCTCAGTGGTTAGAGCATCTGCCTTACAAGCAGAGGGTCACAGGTTCAAATCCTGTTGCACCCAATCTGGGCCGAGTTAATGATATTTTTTAGGGGCAATGGGGCAGTTTTCATTTTTCAGTTGATTGTGGTCGTTTGTGCGGGGGTAGTTCAATTGGTTAGAGCGCTGGCCTGTCACGCCGGAGGTTGCGGGTTCGAGCCCCGTCTCTCGCGAATGATCACGTCTTATGTGCCTCTTCCATTCTCTCAAACCAAAAAGTGAGGGGAATGTAGAGCATGGTCTCCACATCAGACAAGCAAGGCTCAGCCCTTATAAGAGGATTTTCTCGGCTCTCTTCGTATGTTTTCATCGCGATCGGGTCATTCGTTACAGCTTTCGCTCTTCATTTTTTTCTACTCCCAAATAAGTTGATTGATGGTGGAACAGTCGGTCTTGCAATCTTGATCACGCAAGCCTTTGAAATTCCGTCCAAGTTGCCGTTCGTTGTATTGATTCTTTCGGCTCCCTTTGTCGCCTTGGCTCACAGACACATTGGTAAGCAGTTCGTAATGCGAATGTTTTTCGCTGCATCTAGTTTTTCTTTGTGCCTTTATTTCTTGGAGGGGTTTGATAAGCACTTTACTGGTGACATATTGGAGATCGTTGTTTTTGGTGGAATTGCATTAGGGTGTGGCATTGGATTGATAATTAGACATGGAGCCTGTTTGGACGGGAGTGAAATTGTAGCGGTTTTAGTGAATCGCCGCTTCGGGTATACCGTAGGTCAGGTAATATTAGCCTCTAACGTTTTGATCTTTGCCATTGCTGGATTCATATATTCTGATTGGAATTCTGCCCTTAGATCTCTCATGACGTATTTTGTTGCCTACAAAATCATCGATATGGTTCTGCAAGGTTTCGACGAAGTTAAAACTGTCACAATAATTTCCAAGAAATCCAAAGAAGTGACAGAAGCTCTCATCAGAGATGTGGGGGTTGGAATTACTGTCATGTACGGAAAAGGAGGATGTTCTGGAGACAACAGAGAGATTTTATATATCATAATAGAGCGGCTTCAGCTTGTTGAATTGAAGTCTGTTGTCCTCCGTGAAGATCCAGAGGCATTCATTGCAATAGGAGATTTGCACGAAATTGTGACAGGATCTGGTGCTAGTAATGTGCTAGTAAACCGAAAAAAAAGAAAAAAAACCACCACACACACGGCATCAAAATAGCACTTCAGCTATTTGCTGAAGGAATAGAATCGTCTGGAGAAAATGTTTAAGGCACTCTTTAGGGTACGCAGTCCTAGTACAGTTCATTACGAAACAGTGCTCAACAATGAAATCGCATCACTCCCACGATTTCGCAAAATCGGTATCAACCCTCTTTCCCATACCTTTCTTGTTGCATATGAGTGTGATGTTTTAGACACTGATTATCTTATTAGTTTATTCGAAGAGAAAGGAATCTTCTGCTCACTTGAGTGGTGGTGCGAAGATACATTCTATGGGACGACCAAAAAGGCACTAAAAACTTTACGTGGGAGCGGTATTCGTATACTAGCACTTCTTGGATTCACTTTTTTTCAAGAACTGTGGAACGGAAATAGTGATTATTCCTTCCTTATTTCATATCTTGGACTTGGAGATCTGTATTGGACTATTTCTCAACCAGGATTACTGAATCGTCTCCCGAAAGTTATAGAATCTCACCTGAATTGCGTTTATTTTTACTTCTCGCTTTCTTTTTTGTTGAAATTAAGCGGAGGATTGTTCTTTCCATATCTATCGTTTCTTCAATTGCTCTTTATAATATTTAATACAACTATATTTCTTCATACTGACCTAGTCTTGACTCTTACACACAGACAAGATCTTGATCATTTATGGGAACAAGTAAAAGTTATCAGAAATGGGATTCACGATATAATTGAAGTTCCCATTGATACTCTTGTTGGCGGAGAATTCGCGCTTATCCAAATAGGAGATTTGTTTCCTACAGATGGCACTATAACCTCTGGTGCTACGCTAGTTGACGATTCATGGTTAGACGGTAAAACTAACTCTTCCGCCAAGTATGAAGGAGATCAAGTTCTTTCAGGAAGTAGAAACTTAACTTCGTCAATTTTAATGCTGACAAAATGTTCCAGGAAGCATTCTTTGTTCAATAAAATTCACGAAAACTTGCTGCCCAGGCAAACAAACGAAGAGCGCAGACGTGAATTCACCCTTTCAATTTTACCATTTATAACGCTTATCGTACTGAGCCAATTTTTGAATAATGCGATAAAGGGCCCTCACCCTTTGACTGTATCTGCCCTCCGCATCACGCTGGAACGAATAGTACATGGACTTCCTATATTAGGGTTCGTTTCTCTCTCATTCACCGATACTTTTACTCGAAGAAAGATCTTGGAGAATCATCCTGAAATTCACATCCCCAAGCTTTCTTCTTTTTTAAGTCCTATCCGACAAATTTTCTTTAAAAAGGAATTCTTAACACGAAAACGAGCCCTCCTTAATGACATTCTAACATTACCATCAGCAATTTCCATTGAACTAACGTTTCACTCTTCCTTTTCGAAAGGAGCAGTTCTCTTGATAGCTTCCAGCATCCAACGCCATGTCAACCCAGAACTTGCACAGGCACTATTCGATGTTTACATCCCACATTCAACTCAAAAAAAACCTAAGGAGGCAATTGAGGTTGTTTCTTCAATGCTCTCTTTCTCGACAATTGATCATGGGCAAGGAATAGAGACATGTTTTCGTGGATCAAAAATCTTGATGGGGTCTCCAGGCTGGATCTCTCAAAAGGGAAAAGTAGATCTATCAATGATCCGAGATTGGATAGATACATCTATGATCAAGGGTGAACATGTAGAAATTATGTCTCTTGAAGGTGCAGTGATCGCTGCATTTGCATTTACTGAACAACGTCTCGCTAATTCAAATTCAATTTTAGATTCAATACAACAAGCAAAATGCACGCCAGTTCTTTGCATTGATCAACCAAAAGGTCCATTTGCAGAAGAGCTTAAGCTTATTTTCAATATCGATGCTATTCACCCTAAAGAGCTTCCTGAAGTCATTTTTGAATTAGGGAAAAAGGCTGCATGTGTTGAGAGGCCTTCCATGACGAACAGTCAAGAATGTTATTCTTCTTGTGTTGAAATTGTCACATTAAAGGAGAGGGCAAACGACTCTTTTCCGATTCAAATCGTCCCCCAAAAAGAAGAACATGTCGGAATTGCGATTTGGTTAGTCAATCAATACATTCGCATTCGCAATCTAAATATATTGTTGTCATATTCTTTGGGAGTTTTGTCCAGCTATATTCCTCTTTTAACCACAACTACAATGCGTGAACTATCATTAATTCTTCTTCAACTATTCGGAGTTATGTTGATTGTTATCACTTCTACACAAACTTCTCGAATGAGCCCTGAAAGAAGATAATTTTTTTTACTTCTCCAAAGGGACATTTCTCATGAATCAACCAAATCCTATGCGTCTTGCACATCTTTCCGATCTTCACTTTTTTACACAAGAATGGAACTGTGAACTGTTTACCTCTCACAAATGTAGAAGCTTGTTTTCTCAGTTGCACTCAATTGCTTCTTTTTCCTCACGTAGACAACGTAAAGGGCACTCTGAAGCGCTTCTTGTTTTCCTACAAAAAAGAGCACACCTGTTAGATTGTCTACTGATTTCAGGGGATCTCACAACCAAAGGCTCTGCAAAAGAGTGTCAGTTAGCGTTGGAATGGCTAAAAAAACTCGACTCAATTCCTCAACTAATTCTTCCAGGCAATCACGATATTTTTCAAAAGAGAGATGGGCGAAACCCGTTCACGAGGCTTTTAGAACGAAATGCATTTTCATTTTCAGTAGACGATTTCTTGGAAAAAGGCCTCACTCTTGTTCGTTTTCCAAATGGATGGACAGGGATATGCCTTGACTTGACAAATACAAAGATAGGCCATGCGCAAGGCATCTTCTCTGAACAACTGGAAAAAAACCTGGAAATAGCTTTGCAAGAAGTCAACGAACCATGTGTAGTAATTGGCCATTTCCCTACAACAAATCTAAGAAACCATTGGAGACTTCTTTTAAGAAACGAACATCTAAACAACTGTTTATTGAACTCACCTCACGTAAAAATCTATCTACACGGACACACGCACGAGCTTCACCATAGAATTTGGACAAATGGGAAAAGAGAACTTATTTCATTCGATAGTGGTTCTTCATTACTAGGAAGAAATCCAACTTGGTGCATTTACAAATTACTGCCAGAATTAATGAAAGCAGATTGCTACCAACTAGAAAAGGGAGCTCCATTAAAGTTAGGGTCCTTTACAAAGAGATTGTGATCAGCACGCCCCCATGGTGAACTTGATTTTTTAGTAGAAATCAGGTAGAGTTTTAATCCCACGGCGGTTGGGTTTGTCTTGTGGCGCGATTGGGAGGCCGAGAGCAGAAGATGTCTCTGGATAAAAGAACGAAAGACGAAATTTTGAAGCGGTTTCAGCTCCACGAAAAAGATACAGGGTCGGCTGATGTGCAGATCGCTATTCTCAGCGAAAAGATAGCTGAGATGTCTGAACATTGCAAAAAGAACACGAAAGATCGCAGTGCTAGACTCGCGCTTCTCAAGCTTGTTGCGGCCAGACGTAGGCTTCTCGAATATCTAAATTCTACTGACACAAAGAGGTACCGTTCTCTTATTTCGCGATTAAATCTTCGTCGATAGTTTGTACCTTTCGATGATGAGGTGGGGATGTTTTTATTCCTTTTTTCGATTCGTCCCCTAGAGACCGCGCTATCTCTCTTTGATCATATCTCTACAGAGAGTTTTCATGACTAAAAAACGAGTGCGGTTTGAAATCTGCGGGAAAGAGATTTCTTTTGAAACTGGTGAGATTGCTAGACAATCCGGTGGGGCGATTTTAGCTCGCTGTGGTGAAACAGTTGTCTTCTCTTCTATCTGTCAATCTAGGTCTCCCCAAGAGGGGGCGTGTTTTTGTCCTTTACGGGTTGATTATCAAGAAAAGTTTTCTTCAATTGGTAAAACTGTAGGAGGCTTCATCAAAAGAGAGGGGCGACCATCTGAAAAAGAGGTCTTAGTTTCCCGCTTAATTGATCGTTCTTTGCGTCCTACATTTTTGAAAGGCTTTTCCTATGAAGTTCAGAGTCTTTCCATTGTGTGGTCGTATGACAGATCCAATTTACCTGATACTCTTGCGATATGTGCGAGTAGTGCTGCATTGGCGGTTTCTTCTACACCGGTTCAGACTCAGGTTGGGGCCGTACGAGTTGCCCTAACTGGGGATCATCGTTGGATTGTTAATCCGTCTGCATCTGAGCTGAGTCATACCTTATTTGATTGCACTTTTTCCGGTACTCCTTATGGCTTAACGATGGTAGAGGGTCATGGAAAGCCTGTTTCTGAGTCTCTTCTTTTAGAGGCTGCTGAGGTTGCTATGAAGTCGATCCAAACAATTTGCAATGCGATCGAAGAACTAAGGGAAATAGGCAAAGAGAAAATTCCTTTTTCCTGTGAAATAGATACGGAAATTGAGAGTCAAATTCGTTCTGAATGGGGTGAAAAAATACACCAGACGCTTCGCTTGTCAGACAAGATAATTCGTCAGGATGCTCTTCACCAATTGAGACATGATCTGTCTTCTTCTTTCTCTGAAGATAAGCAGCCTTCTTGTTCGCATAGCTTCGATAAAATTTTGCGTGACGAATTGAAGACCTCTCTTCTTAAAGATAGTTGTCGTTTAGATGGTCGTAAACCAGAAGAGATTCGCCCTATTCAGGCTCGGTTAGGACATCTTCCTTGCGTGCATGGGTCGGCTATTTTCACTCGTGGTGAAACTCAATCTGTTGCTGTTTGCACTCTTGGAAGCGAGCAGATGTCGCAACGTTTTGAGACTTTAGATGGTGAAGGATCTCAGCGTTTCTATTTGCACTACTTCTTTCCAAGTTTTTGTGTAGGAGAAGTTGGTAAGATTGGAAGCCCGGGACGTCGTGAGTTAGGTCATGGTAAACTTGCCGAAAGGGCTCTCACTGCCGTCCTTCCTGAGAAGTCTGTCTTTCCATACGTAATTAGAATTGAATCCACAATCACAGAATCTAGCGGATCGAGTTCTATGGCTTCCGTCTGTGGTGGATGTTTAGCTTTGATCGATGCTGGCGTACCAATTCAAGAGCCTGTTGCAGGTATTGCTATGGGACTTCTTTTATCACCTGAAACAGGTGAAGCAGAAGCAATCTTGAGTGACATATCTGAATTAGAAGATATGCTTGGAGATATGGATTTCAAGTTAGCAGGAACATCAAAGGGTTTCACAGCTTTACAAATGGATGTAAAAGTGCGTGGAATACCTATCTCAGTTTTGCAAAGAGCGATCTCTCAAGCTGGGAAAGGTGTAAGTTCAATACTTGGTAAAATGGTAGAAAAATGCCCTCAAACAAGAAGAGAGCTACCAGATCACGTACCTCGAATCGAAACAGTAAAGATTCCGATAAATAAAATTGCGGTTTTGATTGGATCTAACGGACGTACGATTCGTTCTATCTGTGAACAAAGTCAAGCTGACCTAAACATAGAGGACGGAACGGGAATAGTCTACATCTCTGCCCCCTCGAAGGAGTCGATCATTAAAGCTAAAAAAATGATTGAGGCCTTAACTATCGATGTAGAAGTCGGGAAAATATATCACGGAAAAGTCAAATCGGTAGCAGCTTTCGGTCTTTTCATTGAAGTCATGCCTGGCAAAGAAGGACTGTGTCACGTATCTGAAATGATCTCTACGGGCTCAAGCTCACTACAATCCTACAGGGTAGGCGATAAAGTTGATGTTAAGGTTTTGGAAATCAATGCCAAAGGTCAAATCAGGCTTACACAACGCACTCAATCAAGGTAAAGGGAACAACTAAGTTCCCTTTCACTTCACTTCTTCTCCCCGTCCTTGTCAGGTGAACCACTCTTTTCCTGAATAGGGTGGGAGGGTTGAGTGGTTTCTTTCTCTTTTCCGTCCTTATCTTTTTTGTCCTTATTATCTTTTCCATCTTCATTGTCATGATCGATGTTTTCTGTATTGATCGGAGTCAGTGTTTCCGCAGATTTGCGTTTCTTTTCTGAATCGAATGTACCCAAAATCACTTCTTCCAATTCATGGCTATCTAATGTCTCGAACTCAATCAAAAGATCTGAAAGTTTCTGAAGAAGTGCTTTTTTCTCTTGGAGAATCTTTTCGGAAGTCTTCTTAGCTTCAGTTAGAATCGCAAAGATCTCCTTATCGATTTCTCGAAGCGTATCATCAGAGCGCACAGAAGATGATAGAGATCCACCTAATCCTGCTCTTTCTGACTTGTCTTCAAGAGTGATAGGGCCAAATTTCTTAGACATACCCCATTCACACACCATGCGACGAGCAATCTCTGTAGCACGTTCAATATCGTTTTGAGCTCCGCTAGATATATCTCCAATCAAGATCTCTTCAGCACATCGTCCACCAAAGAGCATGGCAAGAATGTGACCAAGTTCCTCTCTTTTGTACCCTGTTCGGTTCTTTGTTGGGAGAGTGTAAGTGGCGCCCAAGGCTAACCCTCTTGGAATAATCGTGACCTTCTCTACTGGATCACAATGGGAAAGAGATTTTCCAACAATAGCATGACCAGCTTCATGGACAGCAGTCGTCCAACGAGCGTCTTGATCCAGCTCGAAACTCTTCCTCTCCTTACCAAAAAACACTTTATCTCTAGCTTCTCGTGCATCGCAATCTTCGACAATTTCAGATGAACGATGAACAGCAAGAAGAGCCGCCTCATTCAAAACGTTCTCCAAATCAGCTCCAGAAGCGCCTGGAGTCGAACGAGCAATTTTCATGAGATCGACATCAGGTGAAATCTTAATTTTCTTAGCATGAAGCTGAAGAATCTCATGACGACCACGAATATCAGGTAGATCAATAACTACTCTCCGATCAAATCTACCAGGCCTAAGAAGAGCTTTATCCAAGACATCTGGACGGTTCGTTGCCGCCATGAGGATAATACCTTCGTTACTCTCAAAACCATCCATCTCGACAAGAAGCTGATTCAAAGTCTGCTCTCTTTCGTCGTTTCCACCTCCAACTCCGACCCCTCTATGACGACCCACTGCATCAATTTCGTCCATGAATACAATGCAAGGAGCATGACGTCTCGCTTGGTCAAATGTATCTCGTACACGACTAGCACCTACTCCAACAAACATCTCAACAAAGTCAGACCCAGACATCGAGAAGAAAGGCCTATCAGCTTCACCTGCAACGGCTTTCGCTATCAAAGTCTTACCAGTTCCAGGTGGCCCAACACACAAAATGCCCTTCGGTATACGAGCACCAATCGCAAGAAAAGGTTGAGGATTCTTTAGAAAAGAGACAATCTCCTGTAATTCGGCTTTAGCTTCTTCCACTCCAGCCACATCTTGAAACGTAATCTTAGAGGTGCCCTTCTGCATAAGACGAGCCGGAGAGCGTCCAAAAGTAATCGCACCTCCACTCATCCCCTTCAATTGCTTTGAAAAAGAAACCACTAAGAAAATCAACATGATGAGAAAAGGAAACAGTGTCATCACGTAATTGAGATAATTCGGAGAGAGTTCTTGGCTACGAAACGTTGTTTCTAAAACACGACTCCTGACCTGGTCAGGAATTTTGAAGGAATGTCCCTTGTTAAATTGGAACTGGTCCCAAGTTTGCGATGCCTGAGCAAACCAAATACTAAATCGATCTGGATCTTGTTCAGATAATTCGCGACTAGATAAAACCGAATCCTCAAAGAACCAAATCGATTCATCTTCCTGAGTAAGGGCAGAATCAAGTTGAATTTGTAGAGGGATAAGTTTCTGGCCTACTTCAATTATCCTATTCAAAGAGTCGTAATAGTCACGAATCGAACGAACCTTCGCTTCCTGACTCCAACTAATTGGATCCTCCAATCCATGTGCAACAACAGAGAGATGATCAAAAATTGACCTAAGAGCGTGTACATGCTCTTGAATTCCACGATAATTTTCCGCTTCCTCTAAAAGAGAAGATGCCGCACGAAGATGAGCCTTTAAAGATTCAGAGGCGATTCCAAGCACAGGTGATTGCAACTCTTCATAAAACTCTTGAAGAAGCTGACGAGTCGCAGGAACATCAGATAGGCGAGGTGCAGATATAAATCCCCCAAAACGTTCCACAACAAAATCAAAAGAAAGAAACTGTTGAAAAGGCCTTTGATCACAAATTATTCCATCAACCAATTCTGGAAGCTTATGAGAGGGAGGAACAAGAATAACCCTACCCCTCTGCGAATTCGCAAAACGAATAGAAACAAAATAATTCCAAGCAAGAATTGACGCTTCTTTAGCTTCTTTCAATTTAGAAAGAAGACGATTCTTCCTCCCTTGCAATTGAAAATTCTCATTCAAAAGGTTCAAAAACTGAAATTTCTTCTCAGCTCGATCTGGCAATTCATCCCGATAACGACCATGCAATGTTACAAGACCATGGTTAAGGGCAATCTTTCTAGACTCCTCTGGATGAATCAACTCAAGATTCACGAGATGTTCCAGCTGATGTGGGAAGGATAGTTGAGCATAGGAGAGGCTGAAGAATCCCTGTAAAAAAGAAACTCCGACCAGAGCTAATGCAATAAGAATGAAAAACCCACTCGGGATCCGTTTCTTCACTTGTTCATTCCTCCCTCAGCTAAAAAACAGAGCAAAATAACGAAAGAAAACCCTCACGCAAACGGCTCAATCATACAACAGATAGCTTTAAACTTCTCCAAAGAGTAGGAGGACTAGATAAGGATTGGCAGGAACAAAGAATAATATAAAAAAACTTCTACCCCTCTTCAGAATCAATAAGAGTCGTTTCTGAACACGCCATCTTACCTAAACTAGTTGATCCTGAATGTTGAACAAGTGGATTATTTCTGGTTCCAATTGAGTAGAGAGAGTCATAAACGGGGAACAGTCCAATCAAAGAGACAGAAAAGAGAGGGGCAAGCAAGGCAACATATGAAAGCCCGAAAGCTTGGAAAAT
>NZ_PPEU01000015.1:0-16046 GCF_003056015.1 Candidatus Similichlamydia epinepheli
CCTTGAAAACACGTAAAATATTTTTTAAAGGAGACAAGCTAATATTTGCCATTTTAATTGAATCTCGGGTAGCACTTTGCAATTTAAGGCTGAGAAGAACTTCTAGTAAGGCTGTTAAGCAGCATATCAATGAGCAACTGAAGAAAGATTTGTTTGTCACTTGTATCAAAAATGCCGCCAAAGGCTGTCCAATAAGACCAGCAACGATGCCAATTATAGAAAAAAAAGAGTTAACTCTTGCGATGTGTATAACTGGGACTATCTCAGGAATTAAGCTATATTTTGCAGGAATTAGTATTGCGACATGAGAGAAGAAAACAGATAGAGATAGAAGAGACAGAATAGGATTGTCCAAATAAAAAGAGAGCGCTGTCAGCAAGGTTGATAAGAGAGCAAATCTTTTAGCCAAGAGGAATGTACGTGCCCTATCGAACTGATCTGCAATGACTCCTGCAGTTCCTGATAAGAGAAAGAGAGGTAAGGAATAGGCAATGTGGGAAATAGAGCTGACTTTACATGCGTATTTCTTGTGACTGCTTCCAAGAAGAAATAGAGAAACAAACATTCTCAGTATTTCCTCATTGAAAGTGGAGAGAAACTGACAAGTCACAAAAGGCCAGATATTCTTCTTCGTACGTATCGTTTCGTTCTTAATCATAGTTAATACTCCAAAGAACCCGTTCAATAGCCAGGACGAAACTGTTAAGTTCTATATAGAACGGATTGGCAGATCCTAAATCATTAATGCAATTCCTATATGAGATATTATTTCTATGCCCCCATTCTGGAACTGTTTTTTTAGTCATGATCTGGGATCTCTTGCTAGTCTCTTTTTTGAACATTCTAGAAATCGCTCTTCTATTTTAAAATCTATTATCTTTTCGAACGGTCGTGCCATGTCGCTTTGGCTTGATCTCTACTTGGCAAGAAATCACGGTTTGTCCTGGGGGCTAGACTATCACTGCATACATTCCCTTTTTTCGAAAGTTGATGCATTCCACAACCAAGAGATCAGGGAAGAGCTTTTTTGGGATGTTGCAGAGACTGTAAAAGATCTTTCCAAGGACGGATCTTTCCCTCCTCCATGTGGCAGGGTTAATCTTTATGCGACGCTTGATAAGGCTCTTAGATCTCTTGGTGAAATGCCATCTTATCAGCGCTGCTTGGTCTGGAAAAAACACCACAGTTCTCTATGGGGGCGTCTTTGCCTTGATGGTAAGACAAGAAGGGACCGTTTTGAGAAATGGAGGGAGTCTGATCCTCAAGCAATTTGTGCAAAAGAAGCTTTGGGTGACAGTATCTATATATTCGGAGTTGATTGGCTATCTCCATTTCAGCTCGAATTTTTGCAGTGGATTTCTCATTCAATCGAATTGACTCTCTATGTCTTTTCCCCGTCTGCCTCTTTTTGGGGTGATGAGAATTCCTTGAATAGGAAAAACTTTATCTTCCGCCGCCTCATAAAGAAGGGTGTCTCTGATCAAGAAATAGATGAAATAGGGCAATCATTTGATGATTCTCATCCTTTTCTCACCTGTTATGGGTCGACGGCTAGAACCTTTCTTCATTCGCTTGAGGAATACGGTGCATCGATTAAGGGGATCTATCCTCATTCAGCCAGACAGTCCCATTTCTGTCAGAATATTTTTTCAGATGAAATCATTTGGGGGGATAGAGATCCATCTCTTCTGGACAGAATAAAGGAGAGTTTACTTCTTTCCATCCCGCTAAAAATAAATTCACGAGGTGTAATCCCCTATAGGAATGATACTAGCTTGAGAGTTCATTGTGCTCCTGACGCATTTAGTCAGATCACACTTGTACGTGAAGAGATAAAAACTGCTATCAAGGATGGCTTTAAGCCAGACGAGATTATTGTTTTGGCTCCTGACTTGGAACGGTTTGAGTCATTTATATCTTTAGCCTTCTCAAATTCACCAGAACTGGACATCGGAATACGCATTTGGTCAATGAATTTGGAACGATCTCATCTTTTTTTTGCTTTTTCTAGTTGGATGGACCTTGTTCTTAGTTCATGGGGAAAGGAAGATCTTCTCAATTTTCTTTCGAAAACGTCTTGGAATGAGCGTCTTGGAATAGATATAAGTACGTGGAAGAAGGTTTTGGATCTGATAGAACGCCAACCTTTGTTCTGGGGTGTCAATAAGGAACATCAAGCTTTGTTCTCGCCAGATGGGTCAGTTTTGGATCGGGGCAAGACATGGCAAGAAGTCTCATCTAGTCTTGTTCTTTCTCTTTTTTGTTTTCCTCACCACCCCGGTGGTTGTATACCATTTCCACCATCCTTTCAGAATAGTGCTACTCCTTGCCTTCCAATAGTCGATTTTTTACAGCTTTCACAATGCCTTAATAGACTCCTCTCTTGGCTGGATGAAGGCATCAATTTTTTATCTCATTTTTTGTTCAGAAATAGAAACAAACCTTCTTACTGGGTAAAGCTTCTTATAGAATATATTGAACTATTCCCATTGCTCGATGGGGAAGAAGAAGTTGTTACCGTATTGAAAGAGTTCCTTTGTGAAAAACAGTGGCACTGGGGCGATGTTTCTACACATGTAGATCCTGATCTTTTATGGGAGAGGCTCTCGCAAGAGGCAGCACATCTTTTCGAAGGGTGGAAAGGTAGTGATGCTATCGATGTAGTATCTTTTGCCCCACTTCTTGTTATGAAATCAATTCCTTATCGAGTGGTGCTAATAATTGGATTGGATGAGTCTTTTTTCCCTAGATCAGATGGACATAAGTGGATGAATGGGAAAGTTTTCTTGGAGTACGAGCCGTGTTCAATTAGTGTAGACAGATATGCTTTCCTTGAATCTATATGTGCTGCTCAAGATAGATTAATTCTTTTCTATTCACATTCTAAAGAGTGTCAAAGTTTGGAAGAGAACAGTTCTTCGTCTGTTTTAGATGAATTTTTGACGTTTTTGGGAAAGTGCGGTGTTGACGTCAGGCCTTTACCAGAGAATTCTTCTTTTCATCAAATTCACTCTCTTTCTGACAAAGATATATATCCTATGAGATGCAGAGAACCAAGAGGGTGGCTTGAACTTGTTACACTTTCTTCAATTATGTCACTTGAAGATATGCGCTTGTTCCTACGTAATCCAGCTATTTTCTTTTTAAAGAAAATTTTACGAATAAAAGATGTTCATCCGTTTGATTCGATTAATATTCGTTCCAAGAATTTTTTTGCCGCTAAAAGAGTTAGAGAACAAAACAGAAAATACGCGCATGATTGGATCCAAGCGACATGGCCTCTATCTTTCGCATCATTCGAAGAAAGAATTATGTTGAGTCAAATTAGGCATTCTGAATACCAAGTTATTTGTTCAGATGCTCTACGTTCTCCAGAAAGATCTGAAGGTGATAGATATTTATTTCCAGCTATTTCTGTTGGTAGTAAGAGAGTAACCGGATCATTCTCGCATGATTTAAAAGTAGATTCCAATGGTCTTACCTTGCCAGAGGGTGCTTTAGAATCGATTCGTTCTATACTCCCCTTCTTAGCCGATTTACTAGCATTTAGGCTTCTTGTTCCTTGCTTTGGTTTTGAAGGAAAAATTCGATCTTGGAGTGGTCATCCTGTAATATTTTCTTTTGAGGAGTCTGAAAAGCTTTTAGAAAAGCTATTTTTGCTTTGCTTACAAGGATCTACTTGTCTTTTGCCGTGGCCTTTTTTTAGTCGTACAAGGGAAAGCCATAATTGGTCTACGAGTTTGCCAGCAACAATGCCTAATTGGTTAATCCATAATTTGGAGGAATCTATCACATCTCATCAACGTGCAAAGATCTTTCAGTCTGGATGGGAAGATCTTGTAATTACTTTTGAAGAAGGAGTTAAAGATCTTTTTTCTAAATTACATGAGGAGAATGTTTGAATAAGGAATTTGACATTCTTTCACGATCTTTTAAATCATCTGGATCTTTCCTTTTAGAAGCATCTGCTGGGACAGGGAAAACTTTTTCTATTGAACATCTCTTTTTGAGGGCCCTTCTTGAAGGAACTTGTCCAGAAGAGATACTGATTATGACTTTCACTCGTAAAGCATCTCGACAATTGTCTATTCGTATCAGGAAGGCAATATCTTTTTTTTATGGTAAATTGTCTGCTTGTGATCGATGTAGTAATCTACCGGAATACATTCTAGATCATATTGAAAAAGGATCTAAAGCATCTGTTCAGCGTTTTCTAAGAATGGGATTAGAGAGCGTAGATAGATTATCAATCTTTACAATTCATGGATTTTGTCAATTTCTGCTTCAGCAAGATCCTTTTTCTAATCTTCCTTCTATGGTTGATCGTACGAATTGGGTGAACAGAATCGGTCCTACATATCTTTCCCGTTATCTTTATTCAAATTTAGGAAAAAGTAATTTCCCTCTTCGAGAAGAAGAATGGGATTTTTTAATTGAAGAGTCGTGGTTTTTCTCATCTAATCGTATTTATCAAGATCTTTTGGACGAAGAAAGTGTCTACCCATTACTTCATCGAGAAATATCTTGGGAGCAAACTTTACATGCAATCAGGACTCGTTTTTCAGAATGGAATCTTTCTCCTGCTGTCCTTTGGGAAAGTTATAGGTCTTCTGGATTTCCCTTCTTAGGGTTCTCTTCTAATAAAAACAAAAGATCTATCCTTTTCAATGGTCTGCGAGCCCTTAAATCTAAAACTATCCAATTGAAAGAGCTGAAAGCAATTATAAAATTTTTATCCATCATAGGATCTGAGACTCTTCTCAAGTCTTATTTTGGCAAGATTGATCTTGATTGGGTTGATAAATTGAAACGAGAATTTCATCGTGAATTCAGATGCTTCAATCATGGCAAAATATTTCTATCTCGTCTTTTATCTCATCTTTTGTCGTCTTCTTGGTGGAAGTCTATTCAGTCGAATCAGGGGGCACAACCTGATGCATTACTAACCAAACTTATAGATAAAATAGGGTCGGAAGAAAATTTTTTGAAAGAATGTCAACAGAAGTTTTCTTACGTTATTATTGATGAGTTTCAGGATACGGATCCTATTCAGTGGAAAATTTTTGAAAAGTTATTTTTCAACCCATCTCCAAATCGTTTTGTGCTTGTTGGAGATCCAAAACAATCTATATATTCATTTCGCAGAAGCGATGTTTACACATATTTTAAAGCGTCCAAAGCCTTATCAGAGAGTTATACTTTAGAGACAAATTTTCGTTCTAAATCTTCACTTGTTGAGACTCTTAATTTACTATTTTCTGCTTCGCCTAATTGGATGTTTCTTCCTAAGACGGGCCAGTCTATTGACCCTATTGTGATTAATGCTCACCATAAAGATCCGACTCCGGAACAACGTGTACATTTTCTTTCATGGGATGGCACTTGGAAGAATCTTTTTCATGAAATATCCGTTAGGATTAGAAATAGATTGCAGCAAGGTATATGTCCTAGTCAGATTGCGGTGTTAGTTTCTCGTCATTCTATGGCTAGAGATCTGCTTAAAGAGATGCATGGTATTCCCGTTCATGTTTCTAGAATTTTTCCAGATGAAACTAAACAAGTGGCATGTTGGCTTTGGATTATACTTAATGCGATTTGGGATAGTGCATCTTCCAGTATTACTAGATTATTATTAACTCCATTTTTTGGATTTGATTGGGGATCCTTTTATCAGAAAACTTCCTGGCTAGAGTTGAAGTGTATATTTGAAAGTAACTTATATAAAAGGCATCAGGATAATTTTTCTTTATTTTTTGCTTCATTTTTTCAAATCCTTTGGAAGGGAGAGACTGTTCTAAATTGGTTCGAAAAGAATACTTCTCTCCGTGAACGTCTAATTTGGAAACAGCTTATATTTGCTCTTTTTGAAAGGGAAAAAAACAGTCAAACCGAGTTGATGAATTGGGTTTTAAGATTAATGTCTGGGAAGGAATCTCTGACAGGAACACTTCCTTTTGATGCATTATATCCAGCGATACAGATTTTAACTATTCACTCTTCTAAAGGGTTAGAGTTTGATACCGTATTTGCTCTTGGTTTAGCTGATAGGGCTACTAGTCGTGGACTTGATGATTCTTGGGTACAAGTTGAGTCTGACGGAGAAATAGTAAGTGTTATCGGCAGTTCTCTGTATGGCCATGAATTAAAGGATCATCTTGATGAGTATGACTCAGAAAAGCTTAGACTTCTTTATGTAGCTATGACACGTGCTAAAGAGCATCTTTTCGTCCCCCTACCTTCTATTAAGAAAACTGGTAGAAAATTGAAACGTGGTTCAGCTGCACCTATTGAGCTATTTGCTGCTAGGTTTGGAGAGATTGATGCCTCTTATTCTGATCTATATGATGTGATTGAAAAAGGCTCTTTTGAACCATTTAATAAATTTCTTCTTCAATATGACCTTCTAGCAAAGAAAGTTATTCTACAAGATTCTACTCTACCTTTCGATAGGTGTCTTATTACCAAAAGTGAATCTTGCGTTGTATGGAAGCCGTCTCTTTTTCGTGATTCGTTTACTCGCTCTCATCGTAATTTTATAACGAAGAAAGAATCTTTTAAGGGGTCATCTCAATCTTGGTCTAATTGGATGCAAATCCCTAGAGGAAGACTTGTTGGTAAATTTTTACATGATATTCTTTCTCATATGGTTATATCTCGCGGATCTATCACTTCTAATTGGAAAAAAATGGCTTTTACACGATCTCCATATCCTATGAGTGAGCAAGATCAAGAGGATTTATTTTTACTTTTGGATAAAGTTTTTAAATTGCCTCTTCCTTCTTTAGGTTTTTCATTAGAAGAAATTCATCCTAATAAGTGTGTTACAGAACTCTCTTTTTCTATGAGCAATGTGCGTTATAAGGGAGATTTATGGACAGGAGCTATAGATTTATTATTCGAGAAGGATGGTGTTATTTTTCTACTCGATTGGAAGTCTAATTGGTTAGGAGATAATCCTTCTGATTATTCTGAGGATCAACTTAAAAAATGTTGCTTTGAATATTCGTATAAAGAACAGATAGATTTGTACTCTCAAGCCTTGAGGAAAAAATTGATAGGATCTTCCCACAGTTTTGGTGGCTCTTTCCTTTTTTTCCTAAGAGCAGAAAATGGATTGTTTTTCGATGGGAAATAGCGATTCAGAACCTACATGGCTTACTTGTCTTTCCTATTTAGAGAAGCGTGCTATTAAATTAGCTAGGGAGTGGGACCAATCAAGTATAAAATTTCATCCTTTGCTTTCTTTTGTTTTGAAAGCTGCTTGTGCAGGATATTTTTGTGTTAGAGTAACTTCTGAAGAAGTCTTTCCTTCAGCATACGATGTCGTAGAAGAGGAAAAGTGGAACGAAGATAATTTGACATTAGATAGGTGGGAGGAGTCTATTCGTTCTGTTAGATTTGAGTCACCACCATCTTGGCTTGGTCATACTTGGGCGCCGTACTCTCATTTTCTTCTTTACCAAGTGGAAGATTATTTTCTTCTTCCACGTTTTATGGGGATCTTGAATTCATTTATATTCTCTTTAACTCGTTTGAATGAAGCATCTAATGTTCTTGAATGGAAACAAGTAGGAACTCCAATACAACTAAATTATGAACAACAGTTTTGCTTTGAATCTGTTCAGAAACATCATGTTTATTTTTTGCTTGGTGGACCTGGAACAGGTAAGAGCTTCACGGCGGTTACTATCATTGAACACGCTATTAAATCTGGTTTTCGTGTAGCTGTTCTTGCTCCTACAGGCAAAGCTGTATCTTCACTAAAGAAAAGGCTCCACACTGCTGAGCGATGTTTTTGTGGAACGATTCATCGTGTTTTAGGGCTTTCTACACATGCCCCTTTTCACTCTCGATTGAATCCTATTCCTTACGATTTTGTTCTTCTAGATGAATGTTCAATGATTGATGCACATTTATTTTCTTATCTTTTAGAAGCTATTCCTACAGGTGCTCGCCTGCTTCTTATGGGAGATGTGAATCAGCTTCCTTCTGTAGAAATGGGTGGTGCTTTTTCGTTGTTGGTAGAATGGGGAAAGAAGCACGATCTTTTGACTCAATTAGAAACATTTATCCGTATGGAGACTGAGGGTTTAAGTGCCCTTACAAAGAACGTCCTTTTGGGAGATGTTGAGTCGTGTTTTGAAATATTAAAAAAAGATTCTTCCCTTCATTGGATTGAAGAGAGTGTTAGATCGACTTGGCCACAGGAAATTGTGAAACTCTTTGGAGATTGGTTTAAGATGTGGCTGACCGTTAATGAACGGGAAGCTTTCATTTTGATAGATAAGTTTAAGATTTTAGTCCCACTCAGAGTTGGTGACATGGGAAGTGACGGGGCTAATTTATTTATTACTTCTTGGGTTATCTTTTTGGCTCGTAAACAAGGAATAGAATCTTTTTATATTCCTGTTATGGTGATTAAAAATTTAACTTCGGAAGGTCTTTGCAATGGAGATCAAGGGATTGTTCGTATAGATACTTCCACTTTGGATCCTCTTTCTCAAAATCGAGTTATTATTTTCTGTCGTGAAGATGATGAAATTTTATTCAAACACGAATTGTCTTCTCGTGATTTAAAGTATGGATGGTGTCTGTCTATTCATAAATCACAAGGTAGTGAATTTGATCATGTTGTGGTTGTTCTTCCTAAAGTTAGCTCTAAACTTTTGAGTCAACAGCTTTTGTATACAGCATTGACACGTGCTAAGAAAAAGATGACCGTTTGGGCAAATAAATCAGAAGTAGAACTTGCTATTTCAAAAGTCATATTAAGGAGCGAAGATGGATTGATGAGGCTTCTTACTTGATTCTATTGGTAAAGTAATACTACCTTTTTCTAAGCAGATCTTTAACTCAGTTGGTCTTGAAGAAGATTTGAGAAGGGTTTCACACGAGGATGAAAATATAACACCAATTTTTTCTCCAGGTTTAAGCATAAAACTTATAGGCGAGCAGTCTAATATGTATTCGTTCTTTCCCTTATCGATTTTTTTGGCCGTGTGTGATACAGGTATCCATTCCATTTTTTTAGAAATGTGACAAATCCTGATCATGCAAACAGTCGATTCGTCCGCTACACATGAAAAAGCAATCGTGGGGCTCCCTGTAATAACAACATTTTCTTTGGGATTGAACTCAATTAAACTTGATCCTACCGATGGATGATCCAGCATTTTTTTCTGTGAAATAGGACCTGAATCGGCGTTGATAAAATTCCATCCACCGACAAGAGGAACAAGATTAACAGGATCATGTTCAATAGTGAGAGAAGGCCGAGAAAAAAATAACACGTGTTCTTCTACAGGAACTGGCCATTTGTATAGATGTTTCCAACCCCCATCCTCTGGATGAATAACATAATATAAAACACCAACCCTTGATTTAGTATTTTGATTTTTGAGAGTTTGATCGAACCAACTTTGTGCTGATAAATCAATAGGAAGATTGTTTTCGTTTTGAAAAATTGGAAAAGAATCTTTAATAGGAAAGTGGTTCCAAGGGCCTATTACAAGAGCTGACTTTGATTTAGATCTGTTACCGTGTTCGATAAATAGGTCTATGGTTCCCTGACAGAAAAAGTCGTACCATCCTGTACAATAAAACGTAGAAGGCTGTTTATTCGTAATCCAATTTTTTGGTTTGATCCGATCGAAGATAATAGACGACGTGTCAAAAGACAAATTTTTTAAAAAAAATCTTGAAATCCAATTTAACTTGCTATCGCGTACATCTTCTCTAGGAACATCTCCCAAGAATAACGTCTCTTTTAACATGTGAGGACTTGCATTGAGGGAATAGATAGAATTCAGTCCTGGTATGCCTTGTCCGCCTAAGATGGTATTTATTATGGACGAAGCTGAAAATCCCCACATTCCGATATTGCCATTGCAAACAGCGTTTTTTGATAGCCATAAACAAACATCTTCCAAATCTTGAAAGACTACTTCTTTAGAAATAAGATCCATTAAACTGGGCTTTACCATCAGATAAGCCAGTAGATATCCTTTTTTCTTAAGTGGAAGCAGTTGTTCAAGGAAGTTTTTTTGTACCTCGTAAGGAGATAGCAATATGACAGAAGGCCAAGGAGGTGGTGTTGACTCAGGAGGGAAAAGAAGTATTTCTAGCTTTGTGCCATTTCTTGTGATGATGTTTTCTGTTGAAGAACGCCACGTAGCTTGGAAAGATCCCCTCTTGGTTGTCCTATCAAACAATGGGACGGCCGAAGCAGTAATCGACGCAAAGAACAAAAGTATTACCCATTTGTTTGTCATTATGTTGTCTTCAAAAGGTTTGTTCTTTTAGATAGCTTTGACTTCATGCGATTTAGACCTGTTTTCAGCCCTTTATCAAGTAAACTGAATACTCGGTCAAGATTGCTAGAAGCTGTCTCCAATGACTTGCTCTGAATAGATGAAAGGAGTGCTCGCACTGACGTATGGACTCTAGACTTTGCAGCGCGATTTAGCTGACGTTTTTTTTCTGCCTGAATAATTCTTTTCTCTGCTGAAGTACGCCTTTTCGATTTTTCCCCTTTGTCCTGTTGCATTTTGTCCCTCTAAGTAAGCACGAATTTAACACATTTTGTTTGTGGTGAGGTTATGTAGTCAAGAGTCTGTGAACAAAACTGGAGATTGCCAACTCTTGTTTTTCTAGATAAATTTGAGTTTATTGCCTGAAATCTTGCAGGACTCGTTGAGTATGAGTAAAACACGAGAAGAACGGCTCGTTCAAATGGATCAAAAAGGAATTATTCCCGGCCCAATGGAGTCGTGGCAAGAATGGGCTGATAGAACAGCTCTCTACGAGAATCATTCCGTTAACATTAAGCATTCTGTTGTTTTAGAGACATTAGAGTGGCACTGGGGAATTTCTCCTGATTGGATTGATGTTGAAGAGAAGGATAGTGGATTTTGGCCTTGGCATGGTGCCTCTTGTGAGATTTTTGAGGATGGTCGAATAGTTGTAACAGTTAACTCAGGAGCTACCTTCTTTTGTTCATTGGATGAGTTGATTATTCACGAGCTGTCTCATGCTGCACGAGCCTCATTCGAAGAAGGATGTTTTGATGAGTACTTAGCCTATGCCCTTTCCCCTTCTTTTATACGAAAAAGTTGGGGGTCGTTTTTTTCTCAAAGGGCATGGGTTCCTATTCTTTGGGTATTATCTTGGGTATGCCCGTCGATGTTTTTCTTTTATGGTTCTCTTTCTTCGATTAAAGTTGCCTATTACTTAGTGAGTTCTGGTTGGACATTTGCTTTTGTAAGGCATTATTTTATGCAGAAAAAATACGATCTAGCATGGAAAAAATTGCGTGAAGAATTTCCAGAGGAAGTCGCTCGTTGGATGATTTTTAGGCTTTCTGAAGAAGAGGCTTTAGGATTGGCTGATGGTCAATTTTCAATCCAAAAAGATTTGGTTGGGAAAGATTTGCCAAGAAGTAAACTTTTTGAGATCAAGATTCGTAACGTTGAAAGGGTATAGAGTAAGGCTTAACAAAATGTCTCTCTATTCGTGCTCCCATCAGGTTGTCTAGAAATATGCTTTGACTCTGAAAGCGTGTCTGTCCCCAAATAGTCCTCTTTTGAGATCGAGTAAAGATAAGTCGCTGTTTAGCTCGTGTCATTCCTACGTAAAAAAGCCTTCTCTCCTCTTCCAGTTCATCTGATTCTCCAACTGGGAATAGCCCTTTTTCTAATCCGATTAGAAACACTGTATCGAATTCGAGACCTTTTGCGCAGTGTATGGTCATTAGTTGTACTTGATTTGTGTCTTCTTCTTGCCATTTTTTCCCTGAAGTAAGAGCAATCATAGTGAGAAAATCAGATAGTGATAGATTGGGATCTTGCTCTTGCCAATGAAGCACTTTTATAACGAATTCATCTAGATTTTGAATCCTTTCTTCAATTGGATCTTTTAGATTAGATCGCAGGAGATGATAGTTCGCGACTTTTTGTGCAATCGTGTAGAGATCTGAACGATTTTTGTTAAGATTGTTGAATAGGGAAAGAAGGTCTGAAAAACTAGACTTTTGTTGTGGTGTGCTTTTAAAAGATGGTTCAAGACCTTTTCTCAAAGAGATAGAAAAGTCTTCTGTCTCATTTAATGTTTCTAAAATTCGATCCCTGCTTTTTTTACCAACACCCGGCAATAAGTCCAATACACGTTCAGCTGAACATCGATTTTTTGGGTGATGAAGAATATTAAAAAAAGCTAATGCGTCTTTTATTTCTTTCCTTTGATAAAAGGACGGCCCACCAAAAATTATATAAGGAATTCTGTTGCAAAGTAACGCATCTTCAATGGGTTTAGAGAGAGCGTGTGTTCGGTATAAAACTGCAATGTCTCGAAGCTGTATACCTTTTCTATTAAGTTCCAAAATAGATTTGGCAATTTGAAATGCTTCATCAAGTTCAGAATATGCCACGTACTCTGTAAGAGATGGCCCCTCTCCCAAATCACTCCACAGTTCTTTGTTGAACCGTGCTTTGTTATGTGATATCAAACTATTTGCCGCTCTTAAGATTGCATTTGTGCTTCTGTAGTTCTTTTCTAATGGCAAAATGACAGCATTTGGTAGTGCTTTCGGAATAGAAAGAATATTGCGTATAGTTGCTCCTCTCCACGAATAAATTGCTTGATCAGGGTCTCCAACAAAACATATGTTATAGTTTGGTTCTCCTAGTAGAAAGAGTAATTTGGATTGCGCTTCGTTAGTATCTTGATATTCATCTACCAAAAAATGGGACCAATGTTGTCTGTATTTTTTTAATGTCTCCGAACAATTGTGGAAAAGTTCCAATGGTTTCACAAGAAGATCATCTAGATCGAATGCATTGTCTTCTTGCAGACGTTTTTCATATAAAACACATAGCTTGCCAACTTCATCGTGAGCATCATGTATGAAGATCGATTCACCTCTGTTTTTTGTTTTTTTTATGAAAGATTCTAAAAATGATAGCGAGCAGTCACTTTCTTGCTCTTCAAGTATCTTTCGAAGAACTTTTTTCCTATCTTCTTCGTCGAACTTTTTTCCTATCTTCTTCGTCATATAGAGAGAAGTTTTTTGTTTGAGTGAATATTGTTTTGGGAAGAGATGATCGTAATATCTCACATCCAAGGCGGTGAAATGTCCCAATCCAACATCCTTCTAATCCCCTATTTTTAATTCTGAAATTCATTTCTCTAGCTGATTGATTTGTGAAAGTGAGTGCAATAATTCTTTCTGGTGGAACTTGATGATTGAAGGTTAGCCTACACAATCTTTCTGTTAAAACGGTGGTTTTGCCTGTTCCAGCTCCTGCTAGTACTAGTAGGGGGCCTTCAGAGTGAAGAATAATGTCATGTTGTTGTGGATTGAGTTGCATATTGTCCCCAATTTTCGAGCAGATTTTATTTATCTAATAATTTTTTTATTAGCTTTGTAAAAAGAATTATCATTTCACTGCTTTCCCCCTTGATGGAATTGAGATTATAGCCTAAAATCGCTGTTCCTTTCCTTTGAAAGGGCTTTCTTTATTTGTATTAGAATTACACCTAGATGGTGGTGAGTTTATGTTTAAGCTGAAACCTTTGGGAAGTCGTGTTCTTTTGAAAAGAGTCTCTGAAAAATCTAAAGGTGGGATTCTTCTTCCAGATTCGGCGAAAGAAAGATCTTCTGAATTGTTTGTTGTTTGCTGTTCGGAAGTAGATAGCTCATCCGGTGATGATTGTGTGTCCTGTATACGTGAGCTAAAAGAAGGGGCTCGCGTTCTTCTTGCTCCATATTCCGGGGTAGAAGTGAATTTTGGTGGAGAAGATTTAGTGATTGTCTCATCAAAGGATATTTTGGGCATTCTACCTTCTTAAGGCGTTCGGGGTTTATATTATGGTCGAGAAGAAAATCGTTACGTTTGGTGATGATGCACGAAAGTCTGTTGCGGAAGGTGCGCGGATCCTATCGCAGATTGTTTCCGTGACATTGGGCCCTAAAGGCAGAGCTGTGATGATAGGTCGTGGCAATTCTGTAGTTACAACTAAGGATGGGGTTTCTGTAGCCAAGGAGATAGTATTAAAGGATTCGTTGCAGAATGTAGGTGCTCAGTTGCTGAGGGAGATTGCATCTCAAACTGCTGATCTTTCAGGAGATGGCACTACAACGGCAGTTGTTTTAGGTGAAGAGATTTTACGTCTTGGAATGAAGGCTGTTGTTGCTGGTGCTGATGTTTCTGCATTGAAGAAGGGGCTTGAGCTGGCTCTAGATAGTGCGTGTAATGCTGTTCGTGAGATGGGATCTAAGGTAGAGACAAATGAGAGGTTAGCTCAAGTTGCGACTATTTCTGCTAACAATGATCCTGAGATTGGTTCAATTATTGCTAAAGCGATTCAAGAGATTGGCAAAGAAGGAGTTATTTCAATTGGTGAGAGCAAATCAATTGAAACCAATTTAGAAGTTGTTAAGGGAATGCAATTTTCGAAGGGTTATGTCTCCCCTTATTTCGTGAATGATTCCGAAAAGTCTGTCTGTGCATTTTCTGATGCTTTTTTGCTTTTGGTTGGGAAGAAAATTTCTGGAGTAACTGGTCTAGTAAAGTTTATAGAGCGTTTTTCTGAAGAAAAGGGAAGTCGTCCTCTATTGATAGTTGCGGAAGATATTGAATCTGAAGCGATTGCTATGTTGGTTCTTAATAAGGTTAAGGGTGGGCTTCCTCTTTGTGCTGTAAAAGCTCCAGACTTTGGTGACAGGAGGACTCAGAAGTTAGAGGATTTAGCGATTTTGACTGGTGCTACGGTTGTTTCTTCTGATGTTGGTCTTTCTTTAGAAGAAGTAGATATTTCTGTTTTAGGTCGTGCAGGAAAGGTTCGCGTGTCGAAAGATGAGACTGTTGTTGTAGATGGGTTGGGAGATTCTGTTCGTTTAGAGGAGCGTTGTGAGCAGATTCGTATGGAGTTAGGCAATGCAGACTCTTCATATGAAAGAGAAGCTTTAGCTGAGCGACTTTCTAAATTGCAGGATGGGGTTGCTGTTATTCACGTTGGTGCTGCTACTGAAGCTGAAGCGCGTGAGAGAAAAGACAGGATTGAAGATGCTCTTCATGCGACAAGGGCAGCATTATCCAGTGGTGTTGTTGCTGGTGGTGGTGTTGCTTTAATTCGTGCTGTTCCTTCTTTAGACAAGTTGCTCAAGGAAGTTTCTCATGATGTTGCTGTTGGCGTTCGAATTATTCGTCAGGCCTGTTTCGCTCCTGCTACGCAAATTGCTTCAAACTGTGGTGAGAATGGATCGTTAATTTCTGGTAAAATCTATGATAGTAGCGATCCTAATTGGGGTTATAACGGTCTAACAAACGAGTTTGGTAATTTGTTTGACATGGCAGTTATTGATCCTGTTGCTGTGGTGGTTGTTGCTTTAAGCAAGGCCGTTTCAGTAGCAAGTCTTGTTTTGACAAGTGGGTGCGTAGTTACAGATGCCAATGAAGAGGCTGAAGAAGACGACCTGGCGGAAGCTGCTTATTAGTTCTATTGTTTTTTTTCAAAAATATAGGAGTGCTGGTTTGATCATATAAAAGATCAGCCAGCATAGTATCGCTCCTGTTGGGATAGTAATAATCCATGACAGGAAGATTCCTTGTATTGTTCTTATATTTAGATTTCCTGTCCCACGTGCAAGCCCGATTCCAATAAGGCTTCCGATTAGGGTGTGTGTTGTTGAGATTGGCATTTGTAGTTGTGAAGCGATAAGTACTGTGATTGCGCATCCGAGTTCGGCTGCGAATCCTCTACTTGGTGTTAGTTCGGTTATTTTTTTCCCTACCGTTTGAATTACTCTCCATCCCCAAGTGGCCAGTCCTACTATCATACCGATTGAGGTCCATAGTAAGATAAAGTTAACTAAGATTGAATGTTCGTATGATGGGTGATAGATTGCTTTAATTCCCAATAGGAGTGGTCCTGCTGCGTTTGCGATATCATTTGAGCCGTGAGCGAATGCCATAAGTGCCGCAGAGGCAATTTGAAGATATGAGAAATTTTTTTCCAAGGTTAGTTGAACTTGATACATGAATTACATC
>NZ_PPEU01000016.1:0-15615 GCF_003056015.1 Candidatus Similichlamydia epinepheli
CTAAACGCAATCTCACTTGAATCAACCTCGTGGAAAGAACCAAAAACGATGGACACTTGCACATCTACAAGAGGATATCCAGCAAGCACACCAGTCCCGAGTCCATCTTCAATCCCTTTTATGACCGCAGGAATATATTCTTTTGGAATGGCTCCGCACTTTATTTTGTTGAGAATTTCGTTTCCTTTTCCGGGTGGATTCGGTTCTATTTCAAGAACAACGTGCGCATACTGTCCTCTTCCACCGCTTTGCTTAACATATTTCATCTCGGAACGATTAGGTTTAGAAATCGTTTCTTTGTAAGAGACTTGCGGCTTGCCAACATTGGCTATTACTTTGAACTCTCGCACCATTCTGTCACAAAGAATTTCAAGATGAAGCTCCCCCATTCCAGAAATAATTGTTTGCCCAGTTTCTTCGTTAGTTGAAACGCGAAAAGTCGGATCCTCAGACGAAAGAGACGAAAGAGCCACAGAAAGCTTTTCTCGATCAGCTTTCGATTTTGGCTCAATAGCCATTGAAATAACTGGCTCCGGAAATTCTATTTTTTCAAGAAGGACTTGTGTACCTTCTTGACAAAGTGTGTCACCAGTAGTTGTAAATTTGAGCCCGACAAAAGCTGGAATTTCTCCGACAGTAGTCTTATCGAGATCTGTTCTATCGTTTGCATTCATTTGCAAAATGCGAGAAATTCTCTCTTTTTTTCCTTTCGATACATTGAATATCGCCGTGCCTTTTTCTAGCGTTCCGCTATAGATTCTGACATATGTAAGACGTCCGACGTGCGGGTCGCTCATAATCTTAAACGCTAATGCTACGAACGGACCGTTTGGATCTGGATTGAGTGTCTTTTCTTCTTCAGTACGAGGATCGAGCCCTTTCACCGCTCTACGATCAAGAGGGGAAGGAAGCCATAGGACTATGCAATCTAATAGCTGCTGAACTCCCTTATTTTTGAATGCACTTCCACAAAGAACAGGGATAATTTCTCCTGCAATAACGCCATTTCTAATTTGCTTCTGAATTCGTTCAATTGTAATTATTTCGGGATTGGACAAAAGGTCATCAAGAAATTCTGAGTCACCTGAACAGCTGGCAATCTCTTCCAACATATTCATTCTATGATGAAGACACTCTTTGACCATGTGTTCGGGAATGTCTCCAACGGAAAATTTTTTTCCTAAGTCATCTTCAAAAAAGATGGCCTTACCTTCAATCAGGTCTACGATTCCACGAAATTCTGCCTCTGCGCCTATCGGAACGTGAACCGGTACAGGAGTCGCTCCTAATTTTTCTTTGATGGAGTTGACTGCACCAAAAAAATCGGCCCCCATTCTATCCATCTTGTTCACAAACGCCAATCGAGGTACGCCGTACTTGTCTGCTTGTCGCCAAACTGTTTCAGTTTGAGGCTGTACTCCTGCAACAGCACATATGACGGCGCAAGCGCCATCAAGAACTCGAAGAGCACGCTCGACCTCCATCGTAAAATCAACGTGCCCAGGAGTATCAATAATATTTATTACGGAATTGCCCCAAAAAACTCGAGTCGAAGCTGAGGTAATCGTTATTCCTCTTTCTCGCTCTTGCTCCATCCAGTCCATGGTAGCGGAACCTTTGTGCACTTCACCCATTGCGTGCACGGACCCCGAATAGAAAAGAATCCTTTCTGTAAGAGTCGTCTTTCCTGCGTCAATATGTGCCATGATTCCAATGTTACGAAGCAAGGCTAGCTGGGGATCCTGTGAACTAGATGACATCTGATGTGTCCCTCTTAACTAAACTATCAACTAAAATTACCATTTATAGTGAGCGAATGCTTTGTTCGCTTCTGCAGCTCTGTGTGTCTCATCGCGCTTCTTTACACTTGTGCCTTGTCCGTTGTAAGCGTCTAGTAGTTCAAGAGCTAAAGCATCTTCCATGCTTCGACCAGGTCTGGAACGCGCAAAATGAATGATCCATTTGAATGCCATCGAGATTCTTTTATCAGCTGGAAGCTCAACAGGAACTTGGTAAGTAGCTCCACCTACCCTTCTTGACTTGACCGAAACGAGAGGCTTAACATTATCGATAGCTTGCTCAAACGCCTTTACCGGATCTTCTGAATTTATCTTGTGCGCAAGACTGGAAAGGGCACGGTAAACAATTCTTTGCGCAAGTGACTTTTTACCTTTCATCATGACACGATTGATGAACTTCGCCAAAAGTTGATTGGAGAACTCAGGATCCGGATTAATTTCTCTTTTTTCTGCGCGACGACGACGAGACATAGGCAGGCCTCTTAAAATCCATAATTTAATTCTTGAAAAGGGTGCCGAAACTTTCGTTTTGGCTGAGAAGGTGAAAAAACGTGAACATCTGTGACGTTAAGAACGTTATTTATTGGATGACGCCTTCGCAACGGGTCTTTTCGTTCCGTACTTAGATCGGCCTTTCATTCTGCCTTTCACCCCAGCACAATCCATCACGCCTCTCACTATGTGATAACGTACACCAGGAAGATCCTTAGTACGACCACCCCGTATGAGAACCATGCTGTGTTCTTGCAAGTTATGGCCTTCTCCACCAATATAAGCGATCACTTCTTGACCGTTCGATAATCGAACCCAAGCAACCTTTCTAAGTGCGGAGTTAGGCTTCTTCGGAGTTTTTGTTTTGACCTGAAGGCAAACCCCACGTTTTTGAGGGCACGACTGCAAAGCCGGCGCCTTTGATCCTCTTGTTTTCGATTGACGACCCTTTCGAAGAAGTTGGTTTTTTGTCGGCATCCAGAACGCTCCTGAAAGTGAAAAGACCTCAGAGAGGTTAACTTGTTCACAGAATATTTTCAATTCATTGATAGTGGTGTATTGACCGAAAAGAAATTGTAACGGATCGACCGCATTGCGCAGAAAGGCTGTGTAAGATTATCCTCCCACTCCCCTTGGCCAGGTAGCTCAGTCGGTAGAGCAAAGGACTGAAAATCCTTGTGTCACCGGTTCGATTCCGGTCCTGGCTAATTTCTTAGAGTGAATTTTATTCTAGTCCATTCTCTTGTACGTTTGTCGCTCCTTAGGTTGTAAAGTTTGACAATCTCCATTGATCATGTTTAAACTGGTCGACTTGTTTTGTGTTTTCTTTGTTTTGATTGCGCATTGTTTTTTCATTAGTCGGGGGCGTGTCGGATGGATTTAGTGTATGCTGTTGCACGCACGGGCGGAAAGCAGTACAAATTTGAGACTGGTCGGTGTGTTGATGTTGAGTTGTTGCAGGCAAAGTCTGGTGATATTCTTGAGCTGTGTGATGTGCTAGCAATTCGAGAAAAAGATGGAGGTCTTTTAGTTGGCTCGCCTGTTATTCCAGGCGCTCGCATAATTGTGCGAGTCGTTGGGGATGTTGCCGGTGAGAAGTTGGTGTTTTTTCGTTACAAGAGAAGAAAAAGGTGTCGTAGGCGTTTGGGCCATCGTCAGAAGTATTCTCGCATCGAAGTTCTAGAGATTCTTAGAGGAGTGGACTGAAATGGCTCACAAGAAAGGTCAGGGGTCTACAAGAAATGGAAGGGATTCTCTTCCCAAGTACCTCGGAGTAAAGGTTGGAGATGGCCAGCTTGTTTCGGCCGGTAGTATACTTGTTCGTCAACGTGGTACAAAGTGGCATCCTGGTAAAAATGTCCGCAGGGGATCTGATGACACTCTTTTTGCAATGATCCTTGGCCATGTGCGTTTTGTACGTAGAAAAAAAGTGTTTCTTGAAGTTTGCCCTTTAAATTCGGATTCTTGATCTTTTCCTGATGTCTTTCTTTGTTGATGAAGTAGAAAGTGTACGGTGGATATCTGGACGTGGTGGCGACGGCGCCATTTCTTGGGTTCGTGAAAAGAGAATTCCGAAAGGAGGTCCTGGAGGAGGGAATGGAGGGTCCGGGGGTTCAATCATTGTGCGTGCCTCTTCTCATGTTAATTCTTTGCATGCTCTGTTGGAAAAGCCAGTTATTCGAGCAGAGGATGGAAGAAAGGGTGGTTCAAATGGGTGCAGGGGTTCGGATGGAAGGGACCTAGTTCTTGACCTCCCTAATGGAACTGTCATTTGGGATTGTGAAGATGACTCTCTATTAGCGGACGTGTGCTGTTCATCTGTTCCAATTGTCGTTTGTAAAGGAGGCCGTGGTGGGAAGGGCAATTTGGTTTTTCGCTCTCCAACCAATCAAGCTCCTTGGTCAAAAACTGAAGGCAGTCCTGGCGAAGAACGAACAGTTAGATTAGAGGTTCGTTCCCTTGCCGATGTTGGTTTGGTTGGGTTGCCAAATGCGGGTAAGTCAACACTGTTCTCGTCTTTGACAGGAATTCCAGTACGTGTAGGAGCCTATCCTTTTACGACAATTGTTCCAAATCTGGGGGTTCTTTCGACTCATTTTGGCACCTGGACCCTTGCTGATGTTCCAGGTCTTATCGAGGGGGCTCATTCAGGAAGAGGTCTCGGTCATCGTTTTCTACGACATATCAATAGAGTTAAAGTTCTCCTGTTTGTGATTGAATTGCGTGAAGATCGTTTAGATATGGAGCGAGATCTTGATCTTCTTTTGGGTCAGTTGAGAGCATACGACGATTCTCTTCTTAAAAAAGAATCTTTTTTGCTTTTGAATAAAGTAGATTGTTATGGAGCGTCTGAGGAAATTATCTCTTTTTTTAGTCAAAGGTACGACTTTTCTGGTGTTTTTACCGTTTCAGGTATGACTAGTGAAGGGCTTTCTGTGATAAGGGAAGTTTTGGAAAAAATGCTATTTCAGTTTAAGTCGTAAACAGATCCAGTTAATCCATTGAGATAAATAGTCTTCCTTTCTCCTTTTTGCTCAAACATCATGAGATATATGGGCACAAAAATCATTCGGTACGATTGGACTTTCAGTTGCTGATCTTCGAACAACACCTCCATTAGTCGCGCTATCTCTTTGTCTGAAAATTGTGCTCGAAAAGCTAAAAAGTTGTCACAAGGGGCATAAGAAAGAGATCTGTTCGTATCAGTAAAAGGTTTGTTGGGCCACTTAGGTTGCTTGATGTGAATTTGTAAAAGGGAATTTTTCTTGATAAGTAATCCTTTTTCTAAGCAGCGATCTACAATTAGTGAAGCTTGTTTCATTTCTTCTGGTGTATGAGTTTGTTTGATCAATTGATCTAGAGAAGTTGGACGTCTTTTTCGTACAAGTTCTTTAAGCAATCGCATTTCCTCTACGCCAACTTTTCCACGAAGGCAATCTCCTAACCCGTGCGTTTTTTGCCAAGTTTTTGTGCTCACTACCATTTCTCCATTATGTAGGGACCATAATGCCATTTTCTCTTCAGTAGTGAGAGGTTTTGGACTATACTTAACCTTAAGTTCGATGTAGGGAATTAACTCCCGTTTCATTTCAAGCAGAATTGCTTGAGGATGTTTTTTATGAAAGAATTGGGAGAGGCTTTCGTTGGTTTGGGTCGAGATAAATAGCTCGTAGTAGGGCCGTTTAGGAGAAATGAATTCCATCAAGAAGTGAAGTGGAAGTTCTTCGCATATGTATGTGTATCCTATAAAGACAAGTCCTAAAATCCAGACAAGACGCATAAAAACTCCTAAGTTTAATACGTAGGGAAGGCGTTATGAAGTGCTACCTGGATTCATTTTTTAGTGCTTTTTCAAGGGCAGCTGGATGGCTATTTGGCCTGCTTGTGAGCTGCTTGTTTATTTCTGGATTGGTGTTGTTTCTTTTTTCTAAAGCCCCTCTGAGCTCGGGGGGTAAATACGCCTTGTACACCTCTTCTAATTCAAATGGGGTTTTTTTAGAGCCGAGTCTAGATAGATCTATATTCCTTGAAATTTCCCTTCGAGGAGAAATGAATGGACGTTCTCTTTCGAGACATGATGTTGAGGGGGCTCTCGACTACGCAACTAACTTAATTTCTGATAAATGGAGAGGCGTTGTTGCACTTATTATTCAGGTGGATTCTCCAGGTGGTTTGGCAAAAGAAGGGTTTGATCTTTTCGATTGCTTAAAAGTGTGGAAGGAAAGAGAGCAGATTCCTGTCTATGTGCTTGTTAATGGGATCTGTGCTTCCGCGGCTTTTTTCACCAGTTGTGTTGCTGATCGAATTTTTGCTGATTCGATATCTCTAATCGGTTCCATTGGGGTTGTTTCTCCATGTATTTCATTCGGAGAAACATTGGAAAAGCTAGGAGTCGATGTGAAGTTGATTAGTGCAGGTACTGGCAAGACGGATCTGAATTATCTTCTCCCATTGGAAGAAGAGGGCATAATTCGACGACAAAGTTTAGTTGATCAAATATATGACAAGTTTCTAAGACACGTTTCTTTATACCGAAAGGTCCCAATAGAGAAGTTGCGTGAAGAAATAGGCGCTTCTGTCTTTCTTCCTGAAGAAGCATTTGAATTGGGATTGATAGACGAAATTGTTACAGGTCGAGCTGGGTGCTTGCGTTCTATAGAGAGTTTGCAAGGCACTTCAGATGCATCTGTTGTACGAGTTGAAAAAGTATCAACCTTTCCGTCCATGGTTGAAACTTGGTTTTCTTCACTTGCCACATCCAATCTTCTGTCTTGCTTTTCTTTTCGATGAGTGAGTCTCTTCCCTCTTTTGTAGTTGATGCATCGGGGATATTGTTTCGTTCTTTTTTTGGAATGCCTCCTCTGAGAAATCAAAAAGGAGAACCTACTGGTGCTCTTTTCTCCTTCGTTCGTTTTTTAATTCGTTTAAAGGACGATTTCCCTGGATCTCCTGTTGTAATTGTGCTGGATGGCCCTAATAATAAGAGACGCAGGCGTGAAATTTATCCCACATACAAAGAAGATAGAATAGAGTTAGATCCTGATCTTTATGCTCAAATAGGTGAAGTTCCGTATTTGTGTGATTGTTTTGGGATTTCTTGTCTTTCTATTGAGGGAGAAGAGGCTGATGACGTAATAGGCAGTGTCGTCAAGGAACGCAACAGGGAATTCCGTGTTGTCTCTTTTGATAAGGACTTATGTCAACTTGTCTCTTCAAATCTCCAGATCGTTCGTCCAAAAAAAGAATGGGTTTTTTTAGATGAAAAAGGAGTTATGGCTGAATACGGTGTTCTCCCTGAGCAAATTCCTGCATGGTTAGCCATCGTAGGGGATGCTTCGGACGGGCTACCAGGAATACCTGGGCTTGGACCAAAAACAGCCTCTTCTATTCTAGAGGAGCATGGAACTCTTAGTAGGGCAATAGAATCTTGTTCACTATCTAACAGAGTGGGGAAGCTTCTTTATCAATATCGAGAACAAGCTCTTTTCTTAGAAAAGTTTACACATTTGATAGATACAGTTTCGCTTCCAAGTTTTTTTTGGAAATGTCCTTTACCAAAGCCAGAGCTGGAAGAATGGTTGAGAGAAAAAGGTTTTAGTTCGTTTTTAAGAGTTCTTTTCAATAGTTTTTCCACTTGACTCTACAGACCTTGTTTGGGAGAAAATAGCTAGTTCGTTAGAATATGTAACTTGCCCTGGCCGTCTCGCTTCGAGAGTTGGGAGCGGCATTCGCGAGTTTTGGTCTCATTCCCCTCGAAGGTTGTTTTTCGTTGGTTTCTTTTTTTGGTTGGTTCGTTTTCCGAATTCGGGGAGTTTTGAGTTGTTTCTAGGAGAGCGTTAATTTTTGGAGAATTTAGCCTCCTCTTCGAGCATTTATGGTAGACCAAGTCATTTTTCTGTCGATGAAGTTGTTCATCTTCTCTTTCTGTCATTTAAGGGACTTACATGAATTCCAGATCTTTCAATCCAGAGTCTCCGTCTTCGGACCCTCTCTCAAAACATGCAGGAGCGAAAGTTGCTTGTGACGAGCGTTCAAGGGAAAATCTTCTTGTACCACCTTCTGTACTCGTCTCTCCTTCTTCAGGGCAAAGACGACCTTCTCCTAAGGAGAATGTAATGGCTAGATCTCGTTCAATTGAGAAATCAATTGATAGAGGATCTGATAAACTTTCCTCTGAAAGGAGAGAACGTAGACCAATTCCTAGAAGGCCAAAATCTGATCGAACATCTTCTTTAGGAAGTCATGGACAAACGTTTTCTTCTGATCGAATGTATTCAGGTGGTGTTCGTGACCAACAAGAAGACCGTTGCCGTTTGATTCGTATTGTTCCAGAGGACAATGGTGGTTCTTCATCTGCCGATGAGTCGATCTCTTCTTCTGATAGACCGACAAGAATAACAAGAATTGCTGATCTTCAGAGAATGAATGTAGAGGGATTGCATGCTTTCGCTAAACAGATTGGATTCCGTTTTACTGGATCTTTAACAAAATCTCAGATGGTATTTGAATGTGTTAGAGTTCTTTGTGAGCGCCCTGACGAAGTTTTAGTTTGTGAAGGCGGTCTTGAAATTTTGGCCGACGGATTCGGTTTTCTTCGTTCCCCAAACTATAACTATCTCTCTTCTGCCGAAGATATTTATGTTTCTCCTGCTCAGATACGTCGTTTCGATTTGAGGAAGGGAGATACCGTTTCTGGCACTGTTCGTCCACCAAAAGACAAAGAAAAGTACTTTGCACTTCATCAAATTGATAAAATCAATGGCAAGGGAACTGCGGAGTTACGTGATCGTATTTTATTCGAGAATTTGACTCCTTGTTACCCGAGTGAGAGATTGGTTATGGAGACGACCAGAGACGTCTTCGCAACACGTGTTATTGATTTAATCAGCCCACTTGGAAAAGGTCAGAGAGGAATCGTTTTAGCTCCGCCTCGATCTGGTAAAACTGTCATGTTGCAAAATATAGCCAGAGCTATTGCAACGAATCACCCAGAGGTAACTCTTCTCGTTTTACTCATTGATGAGAGACCTGAAGAGGTAACTGACATGTTAAGAACCGTTAAGGGAGAAGTGGTTGCATCGACCTTCGATGAGACTCCTGAGCGGCACGTACAAGTAGCTGAGATGGTAATTGAAAAAGCGAAAAGATTAGTGGAAGTAGGTCACGATGTTGTGATCCTACTGGATTCCCTTACTCGTTTGACAAGGGCGTACAACACAGTACAGCCACACTCTGGTAAAATTTTGTCTGGTGGAATTGATGCGAACGCTCTTCATAAGCCTAAAAGATTCTTCGGAGCAGCTAGGAACATCGAGGAGGGAGGGTCCCTTACTATTTTTGCAACGTTATTAGTTGAGACTTCATCTAGGATGGACGAAGTGATTGCAGAAGAATTTAAGGGGACTGGTACAACTGAGCTCTGTCTAGAGAAAGCGCTCTCTGACCGTAGGATTTACCCTGCAATTGACATTGTTCGTAGCGGCACACGTAAAGAAGAGATGCTCTATCATCCTAGTGAGTTAGAAAAAATTTATATCTTACGTCAAGCGACCACTGAGCTGTCAGTAATCGATGCTATGAATCTTCTTTTGGGCCGTCTTAGAAAGACCAACAGTAATGTGGAGTTTCTTCTTTCTTTGAAAGATTGAACGGTGGTCCGTGAGTGCGTTTATTTTAAGAATTAAGAGGTCTCTTCCTCATCTTGTGACATCCTCTCGTTTTTTGTGTGCTGGGATTATCCTTTCTGAGGTTGATAGTTCTGTTAAGGAAAAACTGTTTGTTATTGGGTTCTTTTCGGATGGAATAGACGGATTCTTGGCGCGACGCTGGAATGTCTCTTCACCTATCGGCGCTCTTTTTGACGCTTTGGCTGATCGGGCTCTTTTTTACTCGGTTATTTGTCATTTTTCAACATCCATCTCTGAAGCACATCTTCACCATTTGCTCATATTTCCATTAAGGGATGTTGCCCTTCTCTTTTATTGGATTCTTTGGGCTATTAGGAGGAGCAGAGAACAGTCGTCTGCTTGTCTACAAAGATCTATGTTGTCTGGGAAGATTTTAACTTTTTTTCAGGCAATTTTGGTTGTCGCTCTTTTTCATGAATTTCAACTTGGATGGTGGTGGTTCTTCTCGCATTTATCCATTACTTTTTTAACTGTAATTGAACTAGCGAGATTTCTTTATTAAATTTTTACATGACTTTTTATCATCACGAGGTACTGGAATACTTATGAGATCCCCTTCTTGAAAAGGCTCACTCTGTTTTGGATTCGCGTGAAGAATATTTTCTACTGACACGTCGTATTTTTGAGCTAGAGTGCATGCACTTTCTCCTTTCTTCACTAAATGAAGACCTTTGATTTGGATTTCTTTCGGATGAAGATCGTTTTCTTCTTCTAAAAAGATAAAAATTTGTTTCAACTTGGCAAGTTTTCTACCTGCAACTAATTTTTTTTGGTGGACTTTAGAGAGTTTCTTATTGTTCATTTTCCCATTGAGAAGAAACTCTTCTAACCTTTTTTCAAGGCAAGTTCGAAATTCTTTCAGTTCGTCCTCGGCTTCATTCATCTCTTGTTTCAGTTCTTTTAGCAGATGGATTGCTGGATCAAAACTTTGTAACTTTCGAAATCTTTCTTTAAACCCTTTGTGTTGGTTAGAAAATTGCTTAAAAGATTTTCTAAGGACATCTATTTTTTCTTGTTGCTTGAGGTCGGATGCTTTTTCTTCAATATTATCTTTCTTGTCTTTTGGTTCAGGAGATTGCTGTTTGTCCTCATCTGTTCTTTGTGTAGGTTCAATTGACTTCTCAGCTAACAAATTTTCTGAAGCGGGTTCTACTTCTGTAGGAGTAGAATGTTCGTGAGTCTGCTTTTCTAAGCTAGGTCTTTCTACTGGTTTGAGGGGACTCTTATATGAGAAATTATCAGTTGGTTTTTTATCTTCGACTTCTTCTGAAGGTGGTTCATCTCCAATAAGAAACCAGTCAGGTAGCCTCCTTTGAGCTAACAGAAATCCTTCAAGTCGATCCTTAGATTTTTGAAAATCATTCCACTCAAGTTGCAAATCAGCGCGTAATTTCCTTAGGAGATTCTTAGAAATGGTTGATCTTTCATTTGATAAGAAGAAAGTGATCTCATCATAGACAGATTTCACACGGTAAATCGACTCGTTCGCCCTATCGTATATGAGCGCAAGATCATCTGAAAGTTGCTTATGAATTGCTGCTAGGCAAGAGGAGACATTCTTTTTCATACACTGAGCTAGAAAAGAATCGGTCTCCTCTATTTTATCAAGCAATACTTTCCATTCCTTTTGTAAAGTTTGAACGTTTTCTGATAAGTTCTGTAGCTCTTCTTTAACCTCACTAACGTAAACCTTATCATTTTGTGAGCGCTTAGCGAGTTCGTGGTCAAGTCGAATGGGAACAGGGGAAGCTTCTTCGCTTATATTATCCTTTTTAACCGGATCATTAGAGTGGGACTCTTCCGTTTTTATAGATTCTTTAGGAGATAGCGGATTTTCTTCTTTTTTGTTCTTCTTTTCTTCTTTACCGATTAAACCTTGCCTCACTTCGACGATCAAATCTTGAATGTCTTTTCTGACCTGGTTTAGCTCCTTTTGCTTAACGAAATTTGGTGAGATTTTGATCTTTTTAAGAAGAATCTCAACTCTACGAATGTTTTTTTGTAATTGATCCAATTTGGCAGGAAATTTTTTCTCTACTTTTGCCTTCAATTGTATCAAAGCTGAAAGAAGCTTTTGAAGCCTCAGGCGCATCCCTTCAGCGCTGGTCTTCTCCTCCTCTTTTTCGTTCCCCTTTTTATGGGCGAGCGAACGGGGTTCATTGAAGGATTTTTCAGCGGTGAAACAGGATACCCAACTTGCAATCAAGAGAAGAGTGAGAAGGACTCTTTTAGACATCATATCGAATGTTTCTCCAGCTACAATAGGTTGTCTCAGACCAAAGTACGGCTTCCCTACGATTCGAAATGGAACAGAACTCGCTCTGTCTTTCACTCAGTATGAGGGATAGGAACCATCTATAATCCGTAGACTTTTTGTGAACCACCCTTATCTTTTCAAGGTTTGATTATCGTTTTCATGAAGTTTTGACTTTTTTATATTGAATTTCGACAGCCTGCCTCACACGTAGAAAGAGTGAGCGAATTTGAGCCATCAGAGATTCAACTCTTCTTTTGGACCAAAAATAACAACAAAAAGTTATTAACCAATTGGTGGCCCCCAAGATCAAAAAGGAAATGGCTAAGCGATAGTTAGCCGATGGTGGCAACTCTAATCCGTCCCAGGCATACAATAAAGAATGTAAAAATCCAATTATAGCCACTCCAGGAGCGAAGCGCATCAGGAAGAGGAAAGGCGATAATTTGACTTCAAATTTGTGACGTGTCTCATCAAGAGCCCATAGAATTCTTTTCTCAATAAGGGAAATATCTTCATTGGAAAGATGGCCACCCTCTTTGGTGCATGAACTGTTTTTCTGAATCAGCAATAAACAGGCACTGTAAAAATCTTCATAGATTGATTGTAGTACAGAGTGAATCAAAATATTCTTTTTTAGAAGCTCAAATGGACGGTCCTGGGCTTCTCGTATGTAGAAAGACATCTCCTTTTTCGTGATGAGGCATCTTCTCAAATGCAGGAAGCTTCTCATGAACAACAAGAAAGTGGTAGGGAGAAGTAAGATAAGCAAAAAAAAGATACCTTTTGAAAAGAATCCAAAAGGGCAAGAGAGAGAAAAAAGAAAATCGATCTTCATGATTCCGATTTATTTGAATACGATTTAACAAACGTCTCAACCAAGAGAGAGGTCTATGGGGTTAATCTTTTTCCCGCTAAACTTCAGTTCAACTCTTCGCTAGGAGAAAATATGTTTAGGCAAGTAGTTAGATTATTAGCTGCTTATTGTGTCTTCTTAACCGGAATCGCTGTATGCAAAGAGACCACCCACGTGGCCCATGTTTCATTAGGCGACTTAGCCAATGGGACTTTTTTACCAGTTTCCCTTTCTTTTAGTTTCTCCTTTTATTATCTCTCGCTTCTTTTAGGCATGTTCGGTTGCGGTTTCATCGTTCGCCTTATTCATTTGATTGGACCGGTTGAATGGGGAGTCACTTTTCAGCTCTTTTCTATTTTTGGACTGCTCGAACGATTTATCGTTGCAGGAATTGTTCTAGTATCAACACTTGCTGCCGGGATCTTTTTCCAGCTGCTAATATATTTCACAAACCCAAAAGTACTAATTGAGAACTTTTCACCTTATCACGCAGCATTTTTTTCGGCCGTTTGTATTCTTTTTGTTGGATGCGCTACCCATGTTTTCCTAGAGGGGCCACGTGTATCTTCTACGCATGAAAAGAAAGATTTTTTGCCCACATTGTTGTCTGTTTTCCTTAAGACATTCATTCAAACATTCGTGGTCTTTCTTTTTTCGATGCCACTCATCAAAGGTTTTTTATTTGATTTAGTCTCAAAAGGATTTTTTTACCTTTGGCCACTTCACCTCTCTTTTGGTCTAGGCCTTCTTGCGCCTAGCCTATCTGACGTGTTTTTTGGTCAGATGTATGATGGCGGGGTTTGGGGATCAGTCAAGCGATGGGTGCATTCTCTTTCAGGTTGGCTTTTCCTAATGGGAGCTATCTTTTTTGGTAAAACTTTTTCTGAAACTGTCTATTTCCCCTCAACAGTTTGGTCCCTTTGCTTAACTTCTTATCTAGTTTCCCTCTGCATATTTTGTTCAAAAGAATTTGTTAACCCATTCGTATCGTGGATGTGGGTCGTAATAGCAGTAATTGTTGTAGTCGCTTTTTTTGTACTAGAACGAAGTGAGTTATTCGTTCAAAACATCGGGATTCATCCAGTTCATGATCAGTTCAGTTTTGCTTTTCCTTAATGCACAAGCCTTCCGTTAATTATGAATTTAATTGATACACATATACATTGGGCAGACGATAAGCTGTGGCCAGCCCATTCACGCGTGAAAGAGGCTATACTTCACGGTGTAACGTCCATGATAAACATTTGCCTCTCCTCCTCGGATTTGGAGAGAGGTGTCGAATTGCAGAAATGTTATCCATCAGAAATCAAGCTCGCTGCCGCTCTCCATCCGGCTGAGGTTTACCGAAAAGATAACGTTTTTTGGGAAGAAGTCGTTCAAAAAGCGAAAAGTGGAATGCTGCATGCTATAGGTGAGACCGGAATAGACTTATTTCATAAATCCGTCACACTGGAAGAGCAACAAAGACGATTTCTACTCCACATGGAACTCGCCATTGAAACTGACTTGCCAATTATCGTCCATTCCAGGAACGCTCTAGCTCATGTATTGGAAATGCTAGATCGTCACTACCTTAATCATACAAAAAGTAGACCTGGGGTCGTCCATTGCTTTAGCGGTGGAAAGAACGAATGCAAGGAAATTATCAAAAGAGGATGGCTGATAGGAATAGGCGGCTGCGTAACTTTCAAGAAGTCAACGGAGCTACGCGAATGCATGAAGGAAGTAGACTCAAGCTCATACGTTCTTGAAACAGACGCACCATACCTAAGTCCAGAGCCTAACAGGAAGAGAACAAACGAAAGCAAATTCCTTCCCGAAATCGCTCACTTCCTGGCAAATCTGCGAGGAGAACCAGTAGAAAAAATCGTTGAAGACACGTCGCGTAACGCCACGGCCCTCTTCGATCTCGGCAATCTTCCCAAAGGAAGCTAAGCAAAACTACTTGTATTTGTGCTTGTGCCGGTCCCGCCTGCGCCTTTTTTTGCGCTTGTGCTTATTCATTTTGTGTCTGCGTTTCTTTTTGACCGATGACATAAACGTCCTGTCTTTTGTCCTTGCTAAGCAAAAAGGAGTCAAGCGATAGGCAGTCTACGCTTTGTTCTTTTTTTTAGAAACAAGAAGCAGTCAACTTGGTGAGAAATCTTGGAATTTTTTAGGTGAAGGAGCTGTTCTCTCATCTCTGTTTGCGGGGCTGTGTTCTTCTCTAAATAGATTTGCAAATTGAGCTAATCGCGCTCGGTAGGCTAGCTCGACTTGACCTGTCATTCCGTAACGATTTTTAGCAATTATGATTTCCGCTGATCCAGGTCGATCGTTTGGGTCGTAATACTCTCTTCTCAATAGAAAAAGAATTATGTCTGCATCTTGCTCGATGCTGTTGTGAACGACAAATTCGTTTGCTATGAAATTGTGATTTGGTGTCACAGTTAAATCAAATACAAATTCTTTTCCGTCTGGCTTTATTTCTGAAACCCTGTCCCAAACTATGTTTCGATGCTGGTCAATGCACGTGACCTCTTCTCCAGTTTTCATTTCATCCAGTCGAACCCATCTGTTTTTCAATAGGAAACGGTGGTTAGCAGTGGCTCGTATTTTTCTTCCTCGTTCAGTCTTCAAAAGAAAAATATTTTTTTCCCCGTTTTCCCATTTGTGCACAACTTCACCTAAACAGTGACTAGGACTCTTAAGAGGGTTATTCACAGACCAGATTCCTTGTTGAGGTTGAATTTGATCTAACCTTTGCATGTCATTTTCAAAAGAGATTTTTGTTTCTCCTGTTAAGCATCCAGATTCTCTTAAATCGCTCATAATTGGCCTGTGTCCAGGCCTTTCTTCGACTTTGCGTGACAATTGCGCTAAACAGAGCAAAGGGATGTGCAATTCCCTAGCTAGATTTTTCATCATTCTAGAAATTTCGGATATTTCATTTTGCCTGCTTTCGACCACTCAGCCATCTTTCCAAAGCCGCTTGAGTGTGCCAGGAAAACCATTTTTCGTGTACCTTCGCCTATCCTTTACATAAGA
>NZ_PPEU01000017.1:0-15059 GCF_003056015.1 Candidatus Similichlamydia epinepheli
CCCCGCAGCAAAACTACCGGCCGATGTTACATAGAAGAATGATTTTAGAAAACAGGAAATAAAATCAGCCCTCAAACTGTAAATGTTTGTCCTAGAATTGGATTGGTTGAAAGATCATCCTTTTGGAATGGCAAAGTATGGTAAATTCCTACGATCTGTTCGTTGTCGTTTGAGGGAGATCAATAATAATGCGACGGTCAATCATGTCGGAGGATTTTGGATCATGTCTAGCAGGTGAAATGGGATGCTGGAAATTTTCCGTGTGTGCCTCGTTTTCATTGCAAAAAGGTACTTTGATTCGATTCGACTTGGGATCAACTGGTCAACCTTATGAGTGGCAGATCCCACAAACAAATTCTACAAAAGAAAATTCTATCTTTGGGTTGTTGAATGGCACAACAGTCGTAAAGGCCAAGTTAGCCGCTCAAGGGAAAGGCTCATGTGGTGTATTCGAGTTTATTCTCCCTAAAAATCTATCTACAGGTCAGCAATTTCAAATCGTGATGGGGGGATCTCCTGATAATTTGAATTCAAGATCAGGAACAAATAGAGCGCAGACGTTCACCCAAAGAAGGAGGATGTTTTTACTATCCATAGAACATGCGCAAAGTGGATTGAAAGAACAAGAAAAAATTGCAATAGACGTATTGGGAAATACTCTAGAAACGATAAGAGTATTGGCACCATCGTGTGTAGGCAAAGGAAAAAGATTTGATATTATAGTCCGTTTCGAAGATCAGTTTGGAAATCCTACAAGCAACGCACCGCCAGAGACGTTGATTTCACTTTCATATGAAAACCTAAGAGACAACTTACAATGGCGTCTTTTTGTTCATGAAACTGGGTTCGTTACACTACCGAATCTCTATCTAAACGAAGTAGGGGTCTATCGTATACGATTGAAAAATGAGTTGAATGGTAGCTCATTTGTGAGCCCTCCGATACGATGTTTTCATGAAGAATACCCTCTTTTTTGGGGGCAGCTTCGAGGTGAACCTCCTCAAACACGCACAATAGATGCTCCAGAGATGCACCTGAGACAGTTCAGGGATGAAGTTGGATTAAATTTTGTAGCAATATCTTCTTCGACATCTCTAAATGAAGCTACCAATGCGAGTTGTAATAAAGCGCTCATCCAAGCAATTGAGGATTTTAATGAGGAAGATCGTTTTGTTACTTTCTTTTGCGCCAGAAACAGTGGGAAACCCAAAGATGTAGGCTGTCGTAATTTTATTTCTATGAGTGAGGTGATTTTACAACAAAAAGATTGCGATTTAAAAAACTATTCCGACCTTAAGAAACTTTATAAGTCGACAGTTCATGGAGAGGCGATTTCTGTGCCTTTTCTAACTATGGGAGAGAAAACTTGTTATGACTTTAAAGAAACTGCAAGTGATTTCGAGTGCTTGGCCGAGATTTACTGTAGTCAAGGAAGCTCAGAATGTAGTGAAGACAATTTATTTCCGATTAATTGCAAGACATCTAAGCAGGATATGTCTTGTGGGTCGATTAGGGAAGCGTTGAATCAAAATTTGAGATTCGGGTTTTGTGCTGGAGGTACAGACAGAAAGGCAAGTGACGCAGATCAACCTCCATACTCTCCTGGATTCACTGTCGTATTGAGCTCCGAATTCAATAGGAAATCTATTTTCGATGCTTTGTTAAGAAGAAGTTGTTTTGCCACAACAGGTGTGCGCATTTTGCTTGGATTTTTTCTTGCAAAAGTTGGGATGGGACAAGAGTTATCTACAATCGAGAAGCCTGGTTTAGCATTGAACCGGCATATAACTGGGTTTGTATCCGGTCTAGCACCACTCAAATCAGTTCAAATTATTAGAAATGGAAAACTTTTTCATGAGTTCACACTTTCTCCTGGGCAGATGGATTTAGATTTTTCAATTGATGACCAAGAGAATTTGGAGTCAATTTGTCTAAAGCGTCAAGGTCATTCTTTTTCTTACTACTATTTGAGAGTAGTGCAAGAAGACAAACATGCAGCGTGGTCTTCTCCGATTTGGGTAGATCTTGTTTCTATTGCGCAGGAAGGAAAGCAGGACGATGTAGTTGGGGTAAATTCGAAGAAGGGAGCATCAAAAAAGAAAAGTCTTCCCAAATAGGTAAAAGAGTAAGGGAGATTTTACTATGACTCTCAGACGTCTAATTGCCAGATTGAAACGGATTTTCTTTTCGAGCAAAATTTCTGAGTCTCCTCCGGAAAATTTGAGAGATATGCTCTTGCGCACAAACATAAGCGAGAAGATTGTGCTTCATGTCATTTCAGCTGTCCAAGATCAAGGAAAATACGTAAATTGGCAAGAAATTATCAGAAATGAATTGATGAACCTTTGCCAAATAGAATCGCCTCAATTTTTACATAAGTTTCCTCAGGTAATTTTTCTTTTAGGAGAAAATGGACATGGGAAGACTACGTCTTGTGCCAAAATAGCCAATTACTTTCTTCAAAAAGGCAAAAAGGTTTCTCTTATTTCTAGTGATACATTTCGTGCAGCAGCTGGTGAACAGCTGAAGTTTTTGGCAAATTCAATAGGTGTCCCTTGTTTAAATGGTGATCAAAAATCTGATCCTGCTTCAGTTGTATTTCGTGGAATTGAACTTGGATTGAGAAAAAATAATGATGTGATAGTTGTAGATACGTCTGGTCGTCTATCGAATAATCAAAATTTAATGATGGAATTAAAGAAATCTATTTCAGTAGCTAAAAAATTTCTGCCTGAAGAAAGGGTCATTCCGCTTCTTGTCATTGACAATTCTTTGGGTCATTATGCAGTTACACAAGTAAGAAAATTTTCGCAATGTCTGGATCTTAAAGGTTATTTTTTCACACGAACCGAAACACCTTCGGGGGCTCTATTTTCTGTACTCAGAGAATCTCCTTTGCCTGTTGCTTTTTTAGGTGCAGGACAGCAAATCAGTGATATCTCTCTCTTTCACCCAAGTAATTTTATTGATATGTTTATGGAAACTCTCACAAGATCGCATTAAATTTCGTTATGCTGACAAATACATTTCTTGAAAAATTAGACAAACCTGGTCAATGAAGAGAATGAATGAATTTAGAAGGTCCTGAGGAGGATTTCAATGGAATTTTTGGTAAAAGCGGCTTTATTTATTCTCGTCTTGAGTCCTGTTCTTTTGTTTTTTTGTTGGGGATGCAAAAAACGAGGAGGATGCTGTTCCATGTGGGGAAAGGACAAGGATGGCTCCGGGGATAGTTGTTGTCCTTGTGGACCAAAAAAGAAATGTCAAGGAAAGAGCGACGAATCTAAGGATGGTAGTTGAACGAGGAAAATTCTTGTTCGAAAAAATTTGATAAAAGGAGCGTGGCAGTAGATCCGGGAATGGCCAGGTGTGGATTGGCTATCTCAGATCCCTCCGCCTCCTTTTCTCTTCCTTTACAGACGATTATTCTTAAGAAAAAGGATCCGTCTAGTGCTGCAATTCAAATTTTACAAACGTTAAAAGAAAGACTTATCGAAGTGATAGTAGTTGGGATCCCCCTTCTTCTTTCAGGCAGAGATAGTCGTATGACGGCTTGGGCTAGGGAACTATATCAACACTTATCTGAACTGTTAATCAAGACTTCAACTAAAGTGGTTGCTTGGGATGAAAGGTTGTCGTCACGTCATGCCGATGTTCTTCTTAATGAGAGTAAAACCAAGAAGAAACATAGAAAAGAAGCACAAGATTCACTGGCTGCTGCAATTATATTGCAAAGCTATCTAGATACAGTGCGCAACCAAAAGGAAAACTTTCCTGAAGGAGCCTAAAGAATGACAAGACACAATAAAGTTTTGATCCTATTCGGTTCTACGGGAAGTTTGGCTCGTGATAAAATTTTTCCGTCTCTCTATCAGCTAGAGAAGCTTGGAATTCTTCCTGATGATTTTCTTTGCGTATGTGTTGGAAGGCAAGACATAGCTACTGGTCGAGAACTTTTAACACGATCTTCAATGGAATCAAACGTTGACTCAACAATTTGGAATGCTCTTGCCTCTAAGCTTCGCTATTGCAAACTTCAGATTGATGATCTTTCAACATACAGACCTCTTAGACAAATTTTGCAAGATTTGGGAGAGAGAGTAGAATTATTTTTTTTTCTGGCAGTTTCAACGAAATTCTTCTTCGACATTGTAAATTGCTTGGTTGGCTCCCATTCTTGGATTCCAGGGCGTTCATATTTATTTTTGGAAAAACCTTTTGGTCATGATTTTGAATCTTCCATGAATCTTCAACAAAAATTGGAAGATTTGGTTGGGTCAGATTGTATTCATTTAGTTGATCATTACCTTTGTAAGCCGGGAGTTGGTTCTTTATTGGAATTTCGATCTCTTCCTCATATTGCACAGTTGTGGAATAAGGATATGATCAGATCTATTCATGTCATAGCTACGGAATCGATCGGAATCAATCAACGTGCAAATTTCTTCAATCAACAAGGTCAGGTAAAGGATATGATCCAAAGCCACCTGCTTCAGGTTTTGGCTCTAGGTGGTATTTCCATATCTGAAAAGCGATCTGTGAAAGAGAGAAAACGGGACTTTTTGTCCTCGCTGCGTTTTTCGAACAGATTCCCTGTTCATGTTGGGCAATACAGTGATGGAGAGATAGGTGGAGTGCCTGTTTGTAGTTATGTTCGGGAAGAAGGCGTGACGAACGATTCTAAGACCGAAACATTTGCTGCTATGAGATTCATAAGTGTGTTGCCTGAGTGGGAAGGTGTGGAATTCGAGCTTTTCACTGGAAAACGGCTCAAGAACAAACAAACGGAAATATTTGTTCTTTTTCGATCTGGAGAGAGAATGATTATTCAAAGCGAGCCAAACATAAAGGTATTAGGTTGTCCAAAGGAAGTTGAGACTAGGTGCAGAGATCTGGAAAAAAATTGGCAAAGGAACCTTTTTGGATACGAAGCGATTTTAAAAGCTTGCTTATTCAAAGAAGGTCATGCTTTTTTATCTGGTGCCGAGGCGGCTTTGGGCTGGAAAAGTCTTGAAAGATACCTTCTTCATACGGAACAGCATCAAGTCCAGTTGTATCGAGCTGGTTCTTGGGGGCCTGCTGAAGCCTTGAAAACATATAAAAATATTTACGATCGTCTTCAGGAGCAATAAAACGATGGAGGGGGCTTCTTTTATTGTACCAGGATCACTTGAAGAGACTATTGATTGGACCGCACAATCTTTTTACGATTACGTTGAAAGCACAATACAAAAAAAGGGAATATGTAGAGTTGCTGTATCTGGCGGCACTACTCCCCTGCCTCTTTTTCGTACATTTTCTCGATCGGCCAATTTAGAAATTTGGAGTTCTGTAGAGTGGTTTTGGAACGATGAAAGATACGTCCCAATCGAAGATGAAGAGAGCAATTTCGGTAATGCATTTTCAGTGATGAATACTCTTGAAGGGTGTCAATTTTTTCCTATGGTTTCTAATTCATCTTTACATCCTGAAGAGTTAGCGGACACGTATTCGAATACAATTGAGGATAAACTTCCTTTTGATCTCTCAATTCTTGGAATCGGAGAAGATGGCCATTTCGCATCTTTCTTTCCAAATCACCCAGTATTTTTGTCCGAGAAAAAGTTGTTGGAAGAAGGATCTGAAATGCCACTTGTTGAAGCATTGAAAGTTGAGGAAAAGGGGTGGAGAATCTCGCTTTCTATTCAATCAATCTTGACTTCATCTCAAGTGTGGGTTCTTGTTACTGGTCTATCTAAAAAATCAATTATGAATAGCCTATTACAAAAGCGAGACGATTCTTTGCCTGCCAATCTTTTAATCGGCAAAAAGAATGTTCTGTTTATCCTGGATAATAACTCCTCCTCTGAACTGGAATTAGAGAATGTTAGTAGGGATTGAAACAACGTGTGATGAAACGGCCATATCATTATTAGAACCACCTCTAAAGGTAATTGACCATCAGATTTATTCTCAGCTTGAAGTTCATAAGAAAAAGAAAGGGGTTATTCCTGAGGTAGCAGCTAGGTTGCATCTAGAACAGTTGTTGCCTATATTTCACCAAAGCATCCAAGTTGCTGGATTGAAGCTTGATGACATTGATGCTGTAGCAGTTGCTAGAGGACCAGGTTTAATTGGCTCTCTTCTTGTAGGAATGAGCTTTGCTAAGACATTAGCCTTGACTCTTGAAAAGCCTCTTGTTTGTGTAAATCATGTGGAGGCGCATCTTTATGCCTCGTTGATGAGTTGCGGAAAGACTAATATAGAAAAAGGTATTGGAGTTGTTTTATCTGGTGGGCACACGTTTTTTTGCTTGATTCACTCAATTGGAGAGTACACTTATCTCGGAGAAACAGTGGATGATGCAATGGGAGAAGCATTTGATAAGGTTGCTATTATGCTTGGGTTATCGTACCCAGGTGGTGCGCTCGTCGAACAATTGGCTCTTAAAGGAGATGAAAATCGTTTCCCTTTCAGAGGTGGACAGGTTGACCCTTACAATGTATCTTTCAGTGGATTGAAGACTGCAGTTCTCTACAAAATCAGAGAACTAGAAAGGAATGCTCCACTTTCTGATCAAGACAGATTCGATCTAGCTGCCTCTTTTCAACGTTCAGCGTGTAATCTTATTCGTATTACTCTTCTTAAAATTTGCGCAACCTACTCCATGGGATCTTTAGTTCTTGGTGGTGGTGTGACTGCAAATACATACTTGAGGCGTCTTTTACTTGGTGAGCTTGGGTGTAAATTAGATATTTATTTCCCACATCCGGAACTTTCTACAGACAATGCTATCATGATAGCTGGGTTGGGTGCTTCACAATTAAAGAGAAATGGTCCCTCTTCTCCAGATTCTCGGTCGGATCCAATTCTTCGGCTGACTGGTTGAAATTTTGCCCTTATACGGGCTAAACTGATCATCTCTGGGATAATCGTATGTGAATTGGGGGGCTATATGGCTCGAGAGCTTGTTAAATTGAAAAGCACTGCAAGTGATGAAATGCGGTGGACTACAAAGAAAAAAGGGGCACCGAAGCTCCGAATTAAAAAATTCGACTCTAAAGTTCGGCGTCGTGTTGATTTTGTTGAATCAAAATAGATAGATGGTTCCTTTTTCGATTAGGTTCTCTTTTTCTCTCTTTTTTAGAAGGACTTCTTTTCTTGTTGTATTGAGTTTGACAGCCTCTTTTTTCTTGAACATTTTTGTGGGTTCTATCGCTGGTGCATTAGAAAGAAGGTGGTTCTGTTCGATAAGTTTAGCGGTTCCGCCGATCTGCTTCGGTCATCATGTGCAACAAAATTGTGACGTCTTGCCAATCTCTATTTTTAGTGACATACCTTTTCCACCAGTTCCTATTTCTAGAGAGCCTGTTGTTTGTGATGTTGGTAAACTTTCTAGAGAGGCCATTGCAATTAATGTTAGTCCTAATTTGGATCAATTGAAAGATGGTGAATTGCTCGTCCCAAGAAGTTGGAGTGGACTAAAAGTTGGGGACCTGGTTGTTCTATCTTCATTGAAAGATGAGAGTGTTGTAGAGAGAAAAATAACGGGTGTATTTTATGATATTCCTGGGTTAACAAATGATATGGTCCTTACAAAGTGGGAATCAAAGCCTACCTGTTGGGCTTTTTTTGTTCCTCCACAACAGATTCGCTTTATTGCTTCCATTTTGAAAAAAAACATTCCTAATAATTGGTATTTTTCAACCCTCGAAGATCACCCGATCTATGGAGGTTGGCTTCAAGAGATTCTTCATGATCATTTCTTGATTTCGTGCTTAAAAATGGCACTCCTTTATGTAGGAGTTGCTAATACATGTTTTGCAGCTGTCCTACTACTTTCTCAATCTTGCAGTGAAATTGCTCTTATTCAAATGATGGGGGGAGATTGTTGTAGTCTTCTATTCAGTTTTCTTTTTTGGATAGGCGAATGTTTTTTTATTTCATTTCCGTTGGCTATTGTGCTGGGTTTTCTTTCTATTGAGTGGTGGTTGAAACGATCTTTTTTCGCAAAAAAATGTGTTTCACAATTGGCATTGCTAAAAGAAGTGAACTCATTGGGTTTTTTGAATGACATTCAACTAGAAATTCCATCCGTGTACCAAATGATTTTTTTTGTATCCATTGTTAGTCTTGTTGTTTCCATGTTAGTTATTTTCTTTTCTAGAAAGGGACCAGAAAGAATTTTAAGGGATGGAAGATGATATTCTTAGAAGCTTATAACCTTTCTTATTCATATCAAGGTAAAAAAATTTTAAAGGATGTTTTCTTTTCTTGTTCGTCTGGTGAACGTGTTTCTATCATAGGATCATCTGGTGCAGGAAAGAGCTGCTTTCTTAGCTTGCTTTGTGGGTTAATCAAACCTTCTTCAGGGCAAGTTATCTGTCGAGGAAGTGAGATTGTCAAGCTTAGAGACAGATCTATTATTGGATATATTCCTCAAGAAGACATTTTCTTAGGGTTCGATTCGGCTCTTTATAATGCTCTTCTCTCTCTTGAATTGAAGAAGAGATCAGAAAGTGCAAAATATGAGGGGTTTGTTAGGGAAATGCTTGCATTTCTAGAAATTTCGCCTGATGCTAGGCCGTACGAGCTTTCTGGTGGTGAAAAGAGGCGTTTGTCAATTATTCGTGCTTTAGCAACACGTCCGATAATTTTGGTTGCAGACGAATGGGCAGCAGGGTTAGATCCCTCAAACCAAGCCAAAGTGTGCTCTTTGTTTGAGGAATGTTCGAGTGTTATTTTTGTTTCGCATGATCCAAAAAATATTTGGCGTTGCCATAGGACATATCAGATGGAGCAAGGGCACCTTTTGCCTATATAAAATTTACCATTGTTTAACTATTCCATTGGCCTTCTTTTTGCTCTGGTGGATATTTCTGTTGGCCTCCCCTACTCTTTATGTATTTGAAGGAGTAGCCATGACCATGGGATATCAAGTCACGGTTGGGCAGCGGTTGTTTTTTAAGCAGAGTCGACAAATTGAAAAAGCAATTCAGGATACATTTCAGGAGATCCATGATTGTTGTAACCCTTGGAACCCCTGTTCTGAGTTGTCACGTTTCAATCAGAAGGGTATTGGGTCTGTTACTCTTTCACCTATGCTCACTGAATTATTTGTGATAATTGATCGATGTGTCGAAGAAACTGATGGTAAATTTGACCCTACAATTGGAGTCGCCTGGTCAAAGTGGTATTCTGCATTGATGTGTGGTAAATACCTTTCAGAAGAAGAGATTGAACCTCTTCGTAGACATACAGGATGGAAGTCTCAATTTGAATTGCGAGGTAGTGAATTAATCAAGAAAAGTCCACAAACTCAGGTTGATGTATGTGGTGTCGCAAAGGGCTTTTGTGTTGATGTTATTGCGCATAGATTGAAGGGATTAGGCGTGAAACATGCACTTATTGAGTGGGGTGGTGAGGTTTACGCGTTTGGCAATCATCCAGAAAATAGAAACTGGAAAGTTGCTTTGAGGGATCAAGGTCATGCAGGCAACAAGATAGATTTTGGAATCGTTCAACTTTGTGAAGGGGGAATTGCAAGCAGTGGTATATCCCAACGACGTTGGTTGATAGATAAGGGAGAATCTGAAATGACATACTATCATTTTTTAGACCCAATTAGCCTCGAGCCTCGATCTGAAGATGACTGTCTTCTTCTTTTTTGTTCTATTGAAGCCACCTCCTGTGCTTTGGCCGATGCATATGCCACGACTTGCATGCTATTCTCTTCTCTAGACGAGTTGAAAAGTTGGGTTCAGCAGAACGGTTCTATTCGTAGGTTTTTTGCTCTGTCACGCAAAGGAGAGTCTCTCTCACTTACTAAATGTCTAGATCAAACAAACAGCAATTTTCTGAATGCTGGTAAACTGGACCACTAATTTGGAGCTTTTTCTGTGCCTAAGTGCGACATTCGATCAATTTTGCTTTTAGGACCGCCTGGGTCTGGCAAGGGAACTTTGGGGCTTGCTTTAAGTAGAGTTATGAGCATCCCTCATATTTCTACTGGTGATCTGGTTCGTGCGGCTCCCGCCTCTTCTCCACTCGGACAAGCACGTGTACGTCTATCTGATTTCGGTTCCTTTATTTCAGACGAAATGATTTTTGCTACTATCCGCGACTATATCCAGGGGCTATTATTTACTTTTCAGTTGGAGCATGGTGGTTGGGTTATCTTGGACGGAATTCCTAGGACATCTGAACAGGTTGATCTCATATCATCTCTCATAGAAGTTTCAGTGACTCTACAACTTTACACTTCTTCTAAAGAAGTACTCTTTGAAAGGATTACTAAAAGAGCAAAGCTTCATGGCAGGGCTGATGATATTGATCCCGAGATTATTAGGAAAAGGATCGCTATTTACGAAAACAATGTCGATGCAATTGCAAGTAAACTTGACTCGTCTCGAATTTTCAAAATAGATGCCACACGTTCGATTCTTCATGTCGTTTCGGATAGCCTATCTGTTTTAGCTCCGTTTTTGGGCTCGTAAAGATGAAATCATTAGTAAAAAACCAAAAAGCTTTTTTTAATTACATGATTGAAGAGTCCATGGATGCTGGTATTGTCCTAACAGGAACGGAAATTAAGTCTTTACGTAATGGAGGTGGCAATTTACAGGACTCGTATGCGGTTGTTCGAAATAGTGAAGTTTGGCTTTGTCAAGCATCAATTGCACCTTATACAATGGGTAACATTTACAATCACAATCCTAAGAGAGATAGGAAGCTTTTGTTAAAAAAAAAAGAGATTCGTCAATGCAAGCTTTCTCTTGAAAGAAAAGGATTAACGCTTGTTCCGTTGGAAATCTACCTCGTTAAAGGTTTCGCAAAAGTTCGTCTTGCTCTTGGAAAAGGAAAGAGCAATCTAGATAAACGTGAAACTATTCGAAAGCGTGAAGATGAGCGCGCAATGCAAAGGATCGTACACCAGCGTAACCGTTGATATTGTACGAGATAGCAGGAGAATTTAGATGAAACTTATTGTTGCCAAAGAAGATCTCTTGAAAGCCATTTCTTCGATTCAGAACATTATTTCCCTTAAGCCGACATTACCTCTTTTGCATAATTTTTTAATTGAAGCAAAGGATCAATTAGTTCTCACTGCTACAGATTTGACGGTGGGATTGAGACGAGTTCTTCCTGCTCAGATTTCAGAGCAGGGAGGGACGACGCTTCCTGCGAAAAAATTTTTCCAGTTAATTCGTGAGATTTCATCTCCTCATCTTGAGTTAATTACTAATAAATCCAACATTACAGAAATTTCTACTGACAGGGCTAATTTCAAGCTTCACGGAATGCCTAAAGAGGAGTACCCCCCTCTTCCCATATTTGAAGATTCTGTCGATTTTGAGTTGCCGCAAGGGTTACTACGAGAACTTTTTTTTAGAACCTCTTTTGCTGTTGCTAAAGATGTTTCCAGGCCTGTTCTCACCGGTTTATTGCTTCAGATACACGAGCAATCTTTGATTGTTGTTGGGACTGATGGGAAGCGTTTAGCCAAAATAGAGACTACTCATCCAACTCTTCCTAATGAGGAAAGGAAATGGATTCTCCCTATCAAGTGTGTAGAAGAAATCAATCGCCTTTTGAAAGACAATGACGAATTGGCTCGCATTCAATTAATGCAGGATAAAATTGCCGTTGAAACGGACTCTGCACGGATAGTTTCTAGGCTTTTAAGTGGTGAATATCCTCATTTTGCTAGTGTGATTCCGTCTCAAGAATCAATTAGAGTCCTTTTGGAAAAAGAGGAATTTATTTCTATTCTTCGTCAAATTTCACTATTTATCTCGGAAACTCATCTATCTGTGCTCTTTTCTTTCTCTTCTGGTCAATTGACTCTTTTTGCTGCTCATTCAGAGATTGGAGAGGGACAGATTTCAATGCCTGTGCATTACGATGGACCGCTTTTCGAAATCTCATTTAATCCATCTTACGTAATAGATGCACTTCGTCATTGTCATGATGAACACATTTGGCTTTCTTTGAATGATCCGTATACACCGGGTGTAATTAAAGATTCATCGAATGTTATTTATGTTTTCATGCCTATGAGACATCATGGTAGATGATTTTTCAATTGACTATTGGTACATATTATTGAATCGATGTTCGGAGGAAACATGGGAAAGGTCGTCTTTAAAACATCTAATGTCGAAGTTGAAGTGGAAGACAATACAAACCTACAAAAGGTATGTTCTCAACATGGCGTGCTGTTTGGTTGTCGATCTGGTGGATGTGGAACTTGCATCGTTCAGATCATTTCTGGTCAAGAAAACCTTAATCCACCTACTGAAGCAGAATTAGACTTTTTTTGTGACGAAGTAGGAGGAGAACGTCTTGCGTGTCAGATAACCCTTCTCCATGGAGAGGTAACTATCCTTTAGAGGACACCTGAGTAATGTAGCGGAGCATCCCAATACGTTGGTCGCATTAGCTCCTTAGAAATTTCATACAAAAAAGGAGATGGCTCACAAGCCATTTTGGTAGATCCTCTTTTTCGGCTATTTGCCATGCTGAGACAGACGTAATTCATAGCACGAGTCAATGCAACATAAAAAAGACGTCGTTCTTCTTCCAAACGCCCCTCATTCACACCCTTGACGTGTGGCACTATTTTGTCTTCCAGTCCGACTAGAAAGCACACTGGAAACTCCAAACCTTTACTTGCATGAAATGTTGAAAGGGTTACCACATCTCCTCTAGAGCGAGTGAGGTGTTTATTGGAGTCATCTAGAACAATTTTAGTAATAAAATCTAAACACGTTTGGATGCGACTTTTGCCTTCTTGTTCATGTCGAGCACTGAATTTGACAGATGTCTGGATGAAATTTTTAATAAGCTCCTCTTTTCTTAAACAGGCAGCTTCACTTTTAATGGATTCCTTTACGTATTTTATATAATTAATTTTATTTACTAGCCAATTGAGAACGGTGTTAAGAGGCTCATGGATGATTTTTTCACTTCCCTCATCAATCAAATGTGTAAAACTCAAAATGCTCGATTTCTCATCTTCTGAAAGAGATTCCCAGACACCTGAAGAATGCCCTTCACGAAATAGATCGTTTAAATCGTCCAGACCTTCTTTTCTCTGAATTGAAGTAAATGAGTCCAAAGTATCTTCTGAAATTCCTCTCGATGGTTTGTTAATAACACGCAGTAAAGAACATTGATCTTTTCGATTTAGAAAAAGAGATAAGTAAGCACAAAGATCATACTCTTCTGTTGCTTCATAAGATTGATCACCACCGAAGACTTGAAAAGGAATACCTCTCCTACATTGTGTTCCAAGAACAGTATCGTACGTTTCCCATACTGCCCTTGACAGGGAATTTTCAAAGCTTTTGGCCAAGGCGTTCGAACGAAAAAGAATCGCAAAGTCTCTCCAATGCAAAGACCACGCCTCACGCATAGCAACAATACGACGGACAACAGAGTCAGCTTCCTCTTCTCCAGATGGAGCATGAAAAACTTCCAATGGTTGACCTGGTCCTTGCATCGAATGCAATTGCTTGCCGTGTCTCTGATCATTGCATGCAATAACTGAATTAGCGGCCTTTAAGATCGGTTCTTTGGACCTATAGTTTTGTTCTAACTTTATGATTCGATCGGCAGGGAAGTTAAGAATATTTTTTACTGAAGCCCCCCTCCACTCATAGATTGCTTGATCATCATCACCAACTATACAGATGTGTGCATCACGATCTCCCAAGGACAGTACTAACTTGTTTTGTAAATAGTTTGTATCCTGAAACTCATCAATCAAGATATGGTCGAACCGTCGCTGCTCACGCTGAAGGCAGTTCGCATGATCCCTCCAAAGAAGAAGCGTTAACTCAATGAGCCCGTTGAAATCTGTCACATTATAAACACGCATCGAAATATGCATTCTAGAGAAGAGAGTCTGAGCTTGCTCAGACACACCAACAAGTTGCCATTTCTCTACATCTATATGACCGAGCTCACGAGCTTGAATCACCTCATACGCAAATGAAGATGAAGCCTCTTGTGTTAGGCCTTCATCTTCACCTAGCTCTATGGAAAGCCTTCTAAGCAGTTGAAAGGTATTGTACTCAGTAGAAACTGAGAAATCATTTGTATAACCTAAATGGTGAATGTCTTGTCTCAAAACAGAAAGGCAATAACTATGATAGGTAGAAATGAAGACGCCAGATTGCCTCTGTGAAGAACCTATCATTACGTTCAAACGCTGTCTCATTTGGTCAGCTGTTTTACTAGTAAATGTAACAGCCAAAATGCGCGAAGGGTCAACACCAGATGAAATAAGGCTCGCTATGCGAGCCATGAGGACTCTAGTTTTCCCTGAGCCTGCGCCCGCAAGAACTAGCAACTTGCGATCCAAAGCAGATACAGCCTGAGCCTGCTCATTGTTCAACTCAGAAATCAACTCAAGCTCCTAATTGGGTCGAATTTCAGAAAACCCGAGCCAAGGTATAAGAACTTCTGGAAGACGAATTGAGCCATCTTCTTGCTGCCCATTTTCCAGTAAAGCAAGAAGAATGCGAGGAACTGCCAAAGCTGTTCCGTTAAGAGTATGAGCATATTCTTTCGTGCCCTTGATACGTATATTCAATCGTCTTGATTGAAAGTCAGTACAGTTTGATGCACTTGAAATTTCTCCGTAACTTCCTTTTTCTCCTCGAAATGGCATCCAAGCTTCCAAGTCAATTTTTCTATAAGCTGGTGCCCCTAAGTCACCTACTGCAATATCACAAACTCTATATGGGAGCCCTAAAGCTTGCAAAATATCTTCCTGATAAGAAACAAGCTCCTCTAGCATGGACGAGCTCTCTTCTGGAGTAGTAACTGCAAACATCTCAAGCTTTGTGAACTGTTTTAATCTATAAAGACCTCTAGATACACGCCCATATGAACCTGCCTCCGTACGAAAGCAGTGAGAAAGAGAAAGGAAACGTTTTGGTAGACTGTCTCTCTCAAAAACAGATTCACTCAAGAATCCAGCAACTGTCATCTCTGAAGTTCCAATTAGACAAAGATCTCCACCTTCAATTCTATATATCTGTGAAGATTCCCCTTTCGGATTGAATCCCAAT
>NZ_PPEU01000018.1:0-14776 GCF_003056015.1 Candidatus Similichlamydia epinepheli
ATCTGGAATTGAACATGCTTCTAAGAAATTAGCATCCGATTGGGGATTGCATCATAAGAAGGACGTAATGCCTATTTTGTTCGGAACTATAATGGGTCAAAAGCACGGATTACCTTTGTTTGACTCATTCGAAATTTTAGGACCGAACCAGACACGGGTTCGCATAATGCAAGCTATCAGCTTTCTTGGAGAGATTCCCTCAAAGGAGATTTCCGCTTTAAAAATTTTGAAATACGAATGCCGTTTGGGAGAGTGGGCAGATGCCTTCGGGCCTATTTAGCCTCGTTCTTGAGAAGCGCCGTCTCATGTCAGGAAGTTGCTCAACGAAAAGAGTCTATCATTTGGTGTTCCGCTCCGAGCAGCCTATTTGCTATAGGCCTGGGGACCACTTCATAATACGTCCACCTAATCCTAACTTCCTTGTTAAAAAGCACCTTGAGTATGCGGATAAAATGGTCTCTCACGATTTTGAGTCGATCAAATGGGGACAATTTGATTTGTCGCAGCCATCCCCTAAGGGTGGCTTTAAACGTATGAAGAAAAGGTACTATTCTATTGCTTCTACCCCGAGAAAGGATCCTTCCATTTTAGAACTCATTGTAAGACACCTTGGCGCACTTCCTGACGAGCAATTTGGTACAGCAAGCTATTATCTATGTGAAGAAATGCAACTGGGAGAGACGGTTTCGGTGGAGATTCAGAATTCAGTTTTTCATGATCTTCATGCATATGATAATTCCGTTATCTTTTTTACAGCAGGGGTAGGGATTGCCTCTTTTATCGGTTGGATATTTGAGAGATCTATGGATGAAAGGGCTTCTTGGCTCTTTTTTGGAGATAGAGATGAAAGAGAAGACTTTCTTCATCGAGAGATCTTGTGTCAACTATCACAAAGATCTTGTTTCCAATTTTCAACTGCTTTTTCTAGATACAGTTGTGACAACGCTATCCGTCGTTTAGGAAATCTGATCACGGAACACGGTGATAGTATTTGGGATTGGATCAACAAAGGAGCATTAGTACTAATGGCAGGATCGATCCCAATGGGTAAGTCTATAATAAGTTCACTGCAGATATTATCTGAAAAACAAGGCAATCCATCGTGGATGTCAGAAGCTACTGATTCGGGTCAATTTCGACATGAGCTCTATTGACAACTTGAACTGTGACCAACACATCCTCTGGAAAGAGATTCAAAAGCAAAATATTCGCACGTTAGGCGCCCTATCATCATTGCCGAACTTGTCGTCTGCCCAACTGGAACTGTTTGAACAAAATGAACGATTTCCATGCAATATTCCTGTTAGACTTGCCCATAAAATTGAACAAGGAAATCTGAACGATCCCATCTTACTACAATTCTTGCCGACCAAAGAGGAGTCCTTTTATTCATCTGGATTTTCAGATGATCCTCTACAAGAAAAAAACTTCCTCAAAACACCTAGATTACTGCAGAAATATCACGGACGAGCTCTTCTCCTCCTAACTGGCGCATGTGCCATGCATTGCCGTTATTGTTTCCGCAGTCAATTTGAATATGCAAACTTCTCCTACAACTTCTCAAAAGAAATAGAGATAATTAGACAAAACAGATCTATAGAAGAAATTATTTTTAGTGGTGGTGATCCACTATCTCTCTCTGAAAATTCGCTTAAGAAAGTCTTGGATCAAATTGCTTCTGTTCCACATATTCGTAGAATTAGGTTTCACACTAGATTCCCAGTAGGAATTCCTGAGCGTATCAATGAATGCTTCCTTAATTTGATCTCTAGTTTTCAAAATAGATTTCAGTTTTGGTTTTTTCTACACATAAACCATAAAAATGAGTTGGGAGATGATCTGTTCCAATCTATCTTGGGAATTCAAAAACTTGGAATTCCTGTAGGAACTCAGACTGTACTCTTGAAAGGAGTTAACGATTCAACAGAATCCTTATCTTCTCTTTTTACCCAGGTTATAGATCGAGGAATCTTTCCATATTACTTATTCCAGTTAGATAGAGTATCTGGGTCTTCTAGATTCGAAGTCTCAATCGATAAAGGTCTCAAGATTATGGAAGAGATAAAAAAACTTCTTCCTGGATACGCAATACCTAGATATGTGCAAGAAGTTCCTAATCGCCCATATAAAGAAGCCTTGACTGCCAATTCGCTTGTATTACATGCGATCGATCAAATCGATCCCTAAGAGTTCAAGAGATTTGCCTAAAACGTCAGCCGTCAGACGGCAAAGAAGTGACCGTTCCATTTCTCTGAGAGAGCCTTCGACTCGACAATCCCTAACAAAACAATTGAACTGCTTAGCAAGATTATATGAATAATCAGCCAAAAGATGAGGGGTATTTACCTCTACTACTCTGTTAACAACGTCACGAAATTCCAGTAACAAAAGAGCCAGAGATCTCTCTTCTTCACAAGCTAAATCGATTGCGTCATAAACATCGTGTTCACAAGAAACTTTTCTAACTATACTTAAAGCTCTCACACGAGAATAAAGAATAAAAGGAGCAGTTTTACCGTCAAATTGGAGCATCTTATCATACGAGAAACGATAGTCGTGAATACGATGATTTATCAAATCAAGAAACTTCACAGATCCAATTCCAAGAACATGTGACGTCCGTAAAAATTCAGGATCAGACCTCTCCCACCCCTTCTCCACAAGTAAAAGAGCAGCACGTTCAATAGCTTCCTCTAATAACCCTATAAGAGGCTCGACGATACCACTACGGGTCTTAAATTTCTTACCATCGCTTCCCAAAACTAAACCAAATGGAACATGCATAAATTGAACACTCGAAGGAAGGTAACCAACTTTACGCGCAACTGCCTCTAAAAGCTCGAAGTGAAGAACTTGCCCGGAATCAGTCACGTATATGAGGATCTCTCCATTCTCCTCTTCCACACGATGACGAACAGCGGCTAGGTCTGTCGTATCATAGTTAAAGCCGCCATCTGACTTTTGCACCATAAATGGAATTTCATACCCATCGACAAAGATGCACACAGCTCCTTCTGATTCCTCAGCCAGGCAAGAATCACGAAGGTAATCAACCATACTTTGCAAATGATTCTTATAAAAAGACTCCCCACGTGAAATCAGATCTTCAATTCCTAAGAGGGAATAGATCTTACGATACCCTTCCTCAGAAATGGAACAGAGGCGTTCCCATACCTTCAGCAAATCCTCATCACCTCTTTGAAGAGCTATAACCTTTTCGTAAGCACGTTGCTTAAAAATAGGATCGTTATCAAACTGATGCTTAGATTGACGATATATGTCTGATATCTTTTCAAGATCTAACTTATCCGAAGGATAGTCATCTAAAAAAGCAAGAATCATCCCAAATTGTGTCCCCCAATCTCCTAAGTGATTCAATCGAAGAATGTCTGCCCCACAAAACTGAAATAAACGTGATAAAGAATCCCCCAAAATTGTTGAACGAAGGTGACCAACATGCATCTTTTTTGCTACGTTTGGGCTCGAAAAATCAATTATCACTTTCTTTCCATGAAAAAGGAGCGGAGGATTAAGAACGGTTGCCAACTTTTCTGCTAACCAAGATGAATTCAATCTAAAATTTAAGAAACCTGGTCCTGTAACGGTTACTTTCTCTAAAAAATGAACTTTCTCGAGCTCAATAATCAGATTATCTGCAAGTAAAAGAGGGGAACATCCTACTGTCTTGCACCACTTCATAACGTCATTACATTGAAAGTCACCTAGAGAAGTTGATCGACATCGCGTCAAAGAGATATGGCCTACTTCACACGCCAAATCTGGGAAAAGACGAATTACAACATCGCAAATAGCATCAGTCAAATATGAAAGAATAGTCACTAGTCAAGACCCAAAAAAACAAATGATTTATTTTGTAGAGAAGGAAAGCTCCGAAAAAGAGCTCGCCGGGAAACTCAAACAGACGATAACCTGCTGAAGGGAACTAAGTGTCTTTGCAAAGAAACAGTCATTAACAACACGGGGATTCTACATGCCTTCAGGGAACACCCTTTCAGCCGAGATGCTAAAAGAGCTGAAAAATTTCCTCAAGAAAAACAAACGAACTGACCTATTGAGCGTCTATCTTCGATACGTCGAAAGAATTCACGATGTTAGGCCCGTACTATTCCCAGGGACAAAAACGATCTACAAAAGCATAGAAAGCGCAATCGAGCTTCTTCAAAAAGAAGGTAAGGTTTGGCGCGAACCAGAAGTAAAGATAACCTACGAAAAGGGCAAGGTTAACGAGAATACAAAGAAGGTCTACATTTGTCCCTACAGTGGGAAGGTATTTGGTGATAATACCCACCCCAACCCACAAGACGCAATTTACGAATGGGTAGCTAAGTGCCCACAAAACTCTGATCGAGTAGGAGGCGTTAAAGCCAAACGTTTTTTTGTTTCTGATGATCCTGAAGTAATAAAGAGCTACATCAGCAAAAACAAGCGTTCGTTAACCAAAAAAGTTTTTTCCAGCCAAACCAATAACAAGCTCTATCACTCTTTAGAAGCGCTTCTAGAAGAGTTCAAAAGAAGCTACTTGAAACCTGTATCTTTATTTGAGGTGCAAAATCAAACACGTTTCACGATACACGCTGATTTGATGACATTCCTACAAGAGCATATTTGTGAACAGGCGGTATCTGACTTCGTAGAGTCCCTGACAGCAGACCCTGAGCTGAAAAGCTTTGTATCTTTGTGGGTTGAAGAGGAGCAAGAAAAATAGTGACGCTTAGAACTGGATTTTTCCAGGAATTAGAATCGGCGTTTTCGGCGCACTTGTTAGGCCCAGATTACGCTGTTTGTTCATTCGAATTGGATAATCTCGACAAACTTGCATCTCTCTTCATTAACTACATTCCAGAGACATGGGAGCTACCCATATGGCTTCTGCTTTTAGGCGATATGGGAAGCGGAAAAACAACATTCGTCAGAAGTATTGCAATGCAACTAGGTGTGAGCACAGTATGCAGTCCATCCTTCACTCTTCTACAAATACATCAAACATCCAGAGGGACCCTCTATCATTTTGATCTTTTTCATATCAACAGGCACCCAGAAAGAAAGTCTTCCATTTCTGAGTTTCTTGATTCACCTGGACTGAAATGTATCGAATGGCCAACTCATGAACTTATTAAAATGAATGCAAGTCCAGTTATCATCTTAAAATTGTCTTTGTTAAGCGAGACAAGTCGCCAACTTCACGTTGAGGCTCGTAGCGCGTGAACAATCGTGATTTCCTATTCGAGAGAATTAACAAAATATGTGAAACCCTCTCCCCATGGGAGGGAAAAAGACTTGTGTCATACCAAAAAAAGCCAAAAATGGTTTTGATGGGCCGTTCCAACGTAGGGAAATCTACTCTTTTGAACCACCTGTGTGAAAAAGAGTTCGTTAAGGTATCAAAAACTCCAGGCAGCTCTCAAAAATTTTCAATCTTTTCTTTAAGTGGCCATGCTCTTTTGATAGATACACCAGGTTATGGATTCACTAAAGCTCCAATCTCTCAAAAAAACAAATGGACCCATTCTTGGAACCAATACTTAGAACATCATGATCCTACCCGAGTATTTCTTCTCTTAATAGATGGCAAGGTAGGGCCCAAGGCACAAGACATTGTCTCTATTAACTGGCTACAAATTGGACAGATTCCATTTCTGCTTGCGCTTACAAAGAGTGACAGAACAACACGACATGAACGAGATAAGTGCAAAGCAGCTTTAGAGTCGTTTGCTATTCCTGAAAATCAAATCATACCCTGCAGTAAAAAAGATCCGTCATCTTGGAAACGTCTCAGAGCAGCAATTAAAAGATGTCTTTTGGAGATTCGTGATGCCTCCAATTGATCAAATCACGTTTGTATGCATCGATTGTGAAACAACTGGTCTTGATTTAACAAAGGATCGTGTTATTGAGGTTGGAATTGCTGTTTTTCGAGGTGAAACTATTATTGAAGAGTATACCACCTTACTTAATCCACTTGTTCCAGTTCCCGATTCGTCAATAAGAATTCACTCCATCAAAGATGAGATGCTAAAAAATCAGCCTCTATTTCAAGATGTTGCCCCTCATATTCTTTCTCTTCTTAATCGTGGTCCCATCATCGGTCATCAAGTTTCTTTTGATCTATCTATTATTCAAAAAGAAATGAAACTAATGGGATTGAATTGGACAATACAACAGCCCTCCATAGACACGTTGCGACTGGCTCGTGCGTACGGAAAGTGTCCTTTCCTTTCACTAGAAGGGTTATGCAATCATTTCTTTATCCCAATTAAAAAACATCATCGTGCAATGAACGATGTTAGAAGCACAATAGCACTTTTTAGAAAACTCACCTCAGGGTTTCCTTGTCTACAAACAATTCAAAATTTATTAGACAAGCCCATTGAAATGAAAACTATGCCACTTGGGGAATATCGAGGCCTTTCCATTAGGCAGATTCCACTATCTTACTTGAAATGGGCAATCAAAAAAAAATTTGATCTGGATCTACATTACTCTCTATCAAAAGAATTACAACGTCGACGCAATAGCGTCGACTAGTGCAAACGACCTTGGCTTAATTATGTCTGATTTTTATTCTCCCGAAGTGAAACTTTACATATTCGACTTAGATGGAACTTTGGTAAACACAGAAAATCCAGTATTAAGTTACTGGAATCGTGCGCTTTATAACTTAGGGTTCGATCCTGAAATTTTTCCGTACTTTAAACTAGTTGGAAGTTCATCTGTTGATTGGAAGCAAGAGCTAAAATCTCTGTACGGAGATGGCTTTCCCATGGATAAATTCGAAAATGAATTCCTAAAAGAAAAAAACATGCTTAATCAAGAAAATACAAAAGCTTTACCTGGAGCAAAAGAGGTACTCACGTTTCTTAAAGAAAAAAACAAAAAATGTGCAATTGCGACTGCAAACGTTCTTTGGAAAGCAAAACTTCTTTTGAAAAATGCGGGTTTATATGATTTTTTCTCGTTCATTTGCACAAGTGAAGATGTTGAACATCAAAAGCCTGACCCTGCCATTTACAACCTAGCTCTTAAGTTGGGGGCATGTGACCCCAAATGCGCACGTGCAATTGAAGATTCATTTATTGGCGCCCAAGCTGCACAATCAGCTGGTATTCCCTTAACACTAATTCCTTCTTTTACTATGACTGAAGATTTGCTTCATCAACTCTCATACGACCGAATTTGTGCTTCCCTGATTGATTTAATTCCTTAACTTTAATCGATAGGAGCCCGATGTCTTCTCAATTTCGATTTTTGTCGTATTCTGACCTTGATTGGAAGGGCAAAAAGATCATTCTACGAGTTGACAGCAACGTCCCTTTTTCTGCGGATGGAGAAATTTCGAATGATTTTCGGATAAAAACCTTTTTATCGACACTTAAACTGTTTCTCGAACACAATTGTCGTATCATCATCATTAGCCATCTATCTTCGAATAATCAGTTTAGCTTGAGAAAATGTGCTGAACGCTTACAGTTTCTCTTAAAAAGAGAGGTTGTTTTCATCCCTCATGATGAAAATTTCATAAAGCAAACCGGACTTGTTCCAGATGCGCCTATTGTAATGTTGGACAATTTGCGCCTCCATTCGGGAGAAGAAAAAAATGATCCTGCTTTAGCTAAAATTTTAAGCGGATTAGGAGATCTATTCATAAATGAGGCATTCAGCTGTTCACATCGAGAGCATTCATCAATTGTCTCTCTTCCATCATTTTTCCCAGGCAATTGTGGTGCAGGTCCTTTATTTCTAAAAGAGCTAGAATCACTTTCCTTACTTCTGTCTTCTCCTCTACATCCAAGATGTGCAATTGTGGGAGGGGCAAAATTAAAAACGAAAATTCCACTCATAAAAAGCTTAAAGGATTGGGCAGAAGAGATAATTATTGTCGGTAGAACAGCAAATTCATTCCTAAAAGTCATACACAATGCATCTCAATCATCTCAGGAAGAAGAAGAGCCTTTTTTAATGGAAATTCTATCTATTTTAGAAGAAGTTCCAGGGTTAATTCTTCCTTCTGACGGTATTGTAAAAGATGGAAACACATTGCGCGTTTGTACTTCGTCAGAGATCTGTAAAACAGATGGATTTTTCGATCTCGGGCCTCAGTCTATTGATATGATTCAAAACTGCTTAAAAAAACAAAAAACTATCTTTTGGAATGGTCCTGCAGGTGCTTTTGAGAAAGAAGAATTCTCGAAAGGAACAGTCGAAATCGCTCGTGCATTAGCAAAGGAAGACGCACAAACATTTGTAGCTGGCGGGGATACAATCTCCGCAATTTACTCAGCTGGATCAGAGTCAGGTATCGATCACTTCCTAAATGGAGGAGGGGCTAGTTTAACATTTTTGCAATGTCGTTCTCTGCCAGGGATACGCGCACTAGAAGAACAATGTTAGACAGAAAACCAATCTTGGCAAAAATGAATTTTCACTTTAAACTCCATATTTCTCTTGAGGAGAAAATGGAATAACGCATGTCGGATGAACTTGAGTTCCGCCTCTATTGTCACATCGAAGAGGTCCCTTCGCTTTTACTTAGAGTTCTATGACTTCTGAGTGGTTTAGAAAATTTCGGGCGATCTTTTGGCCTGTCTTCAGTAGTGAGAGGCCCGTTGTCGTTCGTTTGATGGGCGTCTTTTTTTTCTGTGGGTTTAGTTATCACACTTTGAGGCAGATCAAGGATAATATTCTTCTTGTATCTACAAAAGGCGGGATGGAGGTTGTTCCTTTTATCAAGGGATGGATGCTTTTCCCGCTTTCTTTTCTTTCTGTCTATTTGTTTTCCATGTCTGAGAAGAAATTCAAGGAGAGATCTTCCCTGGTTTTGGCTCTCCTTTTATTCTCTAGTTATTTTCTTTTTTTTCTCTTCTTCATCTACCCAAACCGAGACAATTTTGCGTGGCATTCTCTCGCAAATCTGATTGAGAAATGGAAACTCCCCGGATTAAGTGGGATGGCTGACATGATTCGTTATTGGCATCTTTCCATTTTCTACGTAGTTGCGGAGCTATGGGGGAGCATAATAATTCAGGTTGCTCTTTGGGGATTTGCTAACGAAATTGTTCCTATGAACGAGGCAAAGCGAATCTACGTGCCCCTCAATTTCGCATTGAATATATCCGGTGTAGCCGCTAGTTGGGTTGCTATTCGTTTTCTCTTTAACCAAAAGGTTTTTTATCAGTTTTTAGGTGAATTTCGATGGGAGCAAGGCCTGAAACTTGCCATTCTCTGTTTATTGTTAAGTGGGGTTTTTGCGATTTTATTGATAAAAAATCTCCCTCCAATTCCGTGGACAAAAACAACCATTACTCAAAAGAAAATAGAAAATGATCTTTCTTTCACGCAAAGGTTGAGATCTATTTTCATGAATCCATATACGTTCTATATTGCCGTCAATGTCTTTTCGTTTCATTTTTTAGTGAGCACTTTAGAGCTTTTTTGGAAAGAAAAAGTACGACAAATGTACGATCCAACTAGCGGAGAATTCTCTCTTCACATTTCCTGCGTATCCAAGTGGATATCACTTGCTTCTACATTTTCTTGTTTTTTCTTATCTGGAGAGATGATTCAACTTCTCCCTTGGAGAATAAGTTTCTTGCTCACTCCAATACTTGTTTGCACTACTGCCTTTCTGTTTTTTCTCTCTGCTTCTTACCCTAACAGTCTCGCTCACCTAACATCTACACTGGCTCTCTCTCCACTACAGATCACGATTTTCCTCGGAGATTTAGGAATTTTTCTTTCAAGGACATCTAAATATGTTCTATTCGATATTGTTAAAGAGTTTATCTATCTACCGCTTGAGAGAAAAGATCGGATTCAAGTTAAGACGGTAACTGACGGGCTGGTCTCTCGGGGTGGGAAAATTGTCTCATCTATAATGAACTTTACTTTAATTGGGCTAGGAAATGGCCCTCTTAGCCACGTTGCGCTTATTCATCTTCTATGTTCAGGACTTTCTATCGTGTGGATACACGCCACATCTCGTCTCAGTACACTTTTTCAAGAAAAAGAAAAGGAACATGAGCAGGGGGTGACAAAATTAGGGAAAGACATTTAAAATCGGGGTGATTTTGCTCTCTTGGAGCTTAAACATTTTGTTTTCTTGGAAGTTTGCTATAGTAGCTGCCTGTGGCTCTTTGGTCCTGTTAAGGCTTTTCAAGAGCGAGGTTCTTGATTCTTTGCGAGCCTATTTCTTTCCTGTTGAGAGAGGTGAAACTAGGATTCTCGTACCGTTAACGGTTATTCTTTTTCTCATTGCGTTCAACTATTACGGATTGAAAAGCACCAAAGACACGTTAGTGATAACGTCTGCTGGTGCCTCTGCAGTTCCTTTCATCAAGACTTGGGCGCTTCTTCCGTCTACGTTTTGTGCGTCTTATTTTTTTGCGATTCTTTCTCTAAGAATTGGCTCTCGTCGTGCCTTTCTAGTGATGTTGTCTCTTTTTCTTTCTTTCTATGCAGTTTTTATTTTCGTTCTTTATCCAAAACGAAATGACCTTCTATTTAATAGTCTTGCCAACTGGATTGAGCCCTATTTGCCGAAAGGCTTTGATGCAATTCCCATTCTTATTCGCCATTGGTCTTTCACTCTCTTCTATATTATTAGCGAGCTTTGGAGTGTGATCATATTAAACATCTGTTTCTGGGGATTTCTTAATGAGGTAATTGCAATTGAACAAGCGAAACGGCTCTATCCTCTTTTAAGGACAGGATTAAACTTTGCAGGAATCTTATCTGGTCGAGTGGGGTTGTACTTTGCTGCCATGCCATTCGATCCTACTTTACCATTTGGCGAAACAGCCTGGGATCAAGCTTTAACCAAGATGATGGTAGCGGTTCTCACTTCTGGGGCTGCTATATTCTTGATTTTTTGCTGGGTATCTTCTCAATTCAAGCAAAAAAAGACAGTTCCTCAGACTACGAACAGACCAAAACAAAATTCGTTGAAAGAAGGCTGGTCACTTTTATTTCATAATCAGACGATTCTGTGTTTGAGTAGTGTTACGTTTGCATACAATCTCTTGCTCAATCTGGGTGAAGTTTTGTGGACTGCACAGACCTATTCGCTTTGTCCAGATCCGTTATCTTTTTCTTCCTACATGCATCGTGTTGCAATTGTGACTAGCTTTGTTGCCTCTCTTTCTGCATTTTTCATGACAGGTAACCTTCTAAAGCATTTCAGTTGGCTTACAACGGCCCTGATTACGCCCTTTATCTCACTAGTCACATCTTTATTCTTCTTTTTGTTTCTTTTTCTTCCGCATAAAACAGCGTTTCTTGCCTCTTGGGTTGGCGTTTCTCCCTTGGAGGCTACTGTTTTTTTTGGGGCTTTGCAAAGCTGCTTAGCTCGTTCTTTTAAATCTGCCCTACTCGACATCAATAAAGATTTAGTTCTAATGGAATTGAGTGGAGCTCTTCGGGTTAAAGGCAAGGCCATCATTGATGGGCTAGCTGCTAGATCTGGGAAAGCGACTGCCTCTATCTCACTTACAATCCTTTTAGGACTTCTTGGATCAATTGATGCATGTACAGCCCCTATTGGGATTTTAAGTTGTGCAACGATTAGCTCTTGGCTAACAGCGACATATAAATTGGGCAAAAACCGCCATAGCAGGCGAACTGAAAATGCGATCTTTTATTCAAACAAAGACGATTTCTCTTCCCGATAAAAGTGTAAGCAGTCTAGCGAAATAACCAACGGAAACAAACAACTGTTGGGTTGCTCGTGGAACAAAAACATCAATTTTGGCAGCCGAAGATTGGGCCTGTTCTTTCGCTTCAGTCCTTAACTGTTTTAAGACAACGAACCATTGCAAAATTAGTCAATGGTCTTGTTCGAGGGCGTTGTTGGATTGTTTCATTATCATGTCCCCGTATTATTCGGGCGACACAGCCGAAAACCACATCCTGCACGACACTTCTACCAAAAGCACTTGATCCGCATCTGAATCAAGAAATTGTGGAATTTTGGAATCATACATTTGAATGGTGTCAGCTTACGAAGAAAAAAAAGTCCGATCCCAAAATTGACTGATTGAATCTGATCCAGAAAGTATTTGTTTGGCTAATTTCTTTCCGAATTGGACCCCTTCTTGATCGAATGAATTTATTCTCCAAATTCTTCCCTGAAATAGAACACGATTCTCATAAAGGGACCATAGAGCGCCTAAATTCTCAACTGAGAAGGTATCTCCCAAAAGAATGGTAGACGGGCGATTTCCTTGAAAATTACGATTAGGGTTTTGATTTGAACTACCTTTTGCAAGGGCAATCGCCTGCCCGAACAAATTTGCTAAAAGAAGGCGCTCCGGCGTTGTTTTTTTTCCTTTGAAACAAACAAACTCCACTGAAGCTCTATCTGTAGATTGGTGTAACCACTGCCCAAAAGAATGTTGAAAATTAGTACCTGGTTCTCCCCAAATCAGAGGGACGGTTGAGTAAGGAAGTGTGGAGCCGGTCTTGTCGATAGATTTTCCATTTGATTCCATTTCCAATTGTTGAAGATGAGAAGGGAACCGCCTCAACCCGTGAGAGTAAGGTAAGATTGCAACTGAAGGCAAGCCCAAACAATTGCGATGCCACACACCTAAAAGCGCCATCCAAAGTGGTATATTGCGATTTTGGTCTGTTGACTCAGCAATTTCATCCATGTCTCCAGCACCAGATAGAAACTGCAAAAAAGTTGACAATCCAAATGCAAACGCAATGACCAGTGCACCGGGAGCTGCAGAAGTCGAAAATCGGCCTCCGATAGATTCATCAAAGTAAAACACTTTACTGAACCTGGATTGTTCATCGAGCCTGCTACCTTTAACTGTAACGGCAACAAAGTGATCTTTTGGCTTTAAGTGATGATCGGAAAAGAGAGTCCGTAAAATGGACTCATTTTCTGCTACTTCCACTGTAGAGCCTGATTTGGAAATAATAGCGACACAAACTCTGCTAAGATCAATATTTCGAAGAACAAGTTCCACTTCCTTAGGGTCGCAAGATGAGAGAAACCTCACTTCTCTTACCGGAGCGGAGAGAGAAGAGCAGGCTAGGTATAGTGCCTCTAGTCCTAAATGGGACCCACCAATCCCCACGACTATTAAGTGAGTCCAAGAAATATCTTCTACAAATTGAGCAATTCGTTCTCTTTGTTCAATTGCCTCTAATCGAACATGTTCTACAAGAGGGTTCTCGCATGCAAGGAACGATCGCATAGCAAAATGAAGTACAGGACGGTTTTCTGAGGGAATTCCAATCAATGAATTGACTGGTTCTCCCCTCTTAGCTTTTTGCAAAAAAGCAATAAGTCCAAATCGATCTGCTAAATTCCAAAGGGCATCACAAGTGGACTCATCAACATGAGTAAGACCAAACATTAGTGTCCAACCTAATGCACTGGCAGTGAACCGTTGCAATCTGTCTACAAAGTCAACCTGTCTCAAATCAACACAGGTAGCTTTTTTTAGTTGAGAGATAACATTTTCCGTATTGATGAACGATTCCTCTTCCACCATTTAAACCTCTTTTCAGCTTTATACTCTTCGCTGATGAATAAACATGTCCCTGTCTGGAGAATCTTTTTTCTCTCGTTCCTTTTTTTTCTGTTCCTCATCAGGCATAAGTCCCAAACGATTTGTTACACGAGAAACTCGATCTACTTTCCCATATAAATGCATTTGACTTCTCACCTTAGGATCAGGAATCATCTTTTCATAGATCGAACTAACGAAACCTTCAATACGAGTTTGAAGATCCTTGTAACCTTCGTCGTTCTCAATACTTTTCATTAAGTTTTCTAGATTCTTCTCGAAATCTGGGCTAGAAGCATCTAGGTTTCCGTCACCAGATTCGGCCAACTGGTCTCTATAGGATTGAATTGCCTCGTTTTGATCTTGAATCTTAACTGACATCTCATCGAAAAGCTGATTTACTCCTTGTACAATCTCTCCCTGGAGATCTTCTGGAGAAAATCCACTTGATTCAGGTGCCGATTCCATGACTTTTCCAAAATAATCGGCAAACATCTCCTTTTGGGAATCGATCATATCCTGTAATTGTGGCATTTTCTCGCGATCGAGAGATGCCATCGCTTTCTTGAATTCATCCTTTTTAGAATAAGAGGATATCTTCGAAGTGAGCTTCTGGGCAGATTTGTATATATTCGAAAAATCAGCACCCTTAGAAGACGATTTGAGTACTTCCTTTAACTCACTATCGTTCCCAAGTTCATTGAGCAAATTTTTCAAAGAAGCAATAGATTCTTCATCGGCTCCGCTTTTACCTAGAAAATTATTGAGCAGAAGATCGAATGCATCAGGCAATTCGGGCTGCTCTTGCTTCTTTTCTTTTTCTCTTTCTTTTTCTCTTTCTTTTTCTCTTTCATGAAAACGTCTGTAAGGATCTTCTCCGAATTGGCCGAAATGGTTCATCTTTCGCTCCTCGAGTGTTTTACCTAATCGTCATTGTAAACAAGCTTTAGAACTAGGGGCAAGTTCACGATGTCTAAGCAAGAAATCATTTTTGTGCGCAATTTTGCCAATCTCCTCGCTTCATGATTTCCTCGACTTGTTGACGTGCACAAGCAGCCTCATAAAGTGAGACAGATCGAAGTCTCAAACACCAAATTAAAAGTATCAATGGAGACGAGGAATCTTTTTCCTTAGAGAACACTGGATCTTTAGCTACTGACTCTGCCAAATGCTTCAAATCGACAATATCTCTATTCAGAAAACAGCTAGAGACGAATCCGTTGACCGCTATCATCCACTCT
>NZ_PPEU01000019.1:0-14470 GCF_003056015.1 Candidatus Similichlamydia epinepheli
CAAGCGCAAATAGTCAATCTTTTGCTTGATTTAAGAGACAATTTTTCCCTTACTATTCTCATAGTTTCACATGATCTTTTGATTATGCGTTATATGTGCAACAGAATAGGTGTTATGTACGGTGGATCTTTGGTAGAGGTGGGGGATGTTGAAACTGTATATAAGTCGCCAAAACATCCTTATACAAAGGTATTAATAGATGCTATTCCTATACCTGATCCTATTAGGCAAAGGCAGAGAGTCCCTAAAATAATTATTCCAAAGAAGAATTTGGAAAGAAAAGTTTCTAAAGACGGATGTGTTTTTGCGCCTCCACTGAATTGATGCGGGAATCTAGATAAAACATCTAATGGAAGACCAACCTTTTCTAGAAGTGATGCAATTTCTTCCAAAGGAGGTTTCCTTGACTTCATATAGTTTGAATGAAGACGCAAAGGCTCTAGTAGAGTCTCCACAATACGGTGCATCGGATTCAAAGCTGCGCAAGGATCTTGGAACACGAACTGTATCTCTCTACGTAAAGAAAACAATTCTCTTTCAGATAAATGAGATATGTCTTTCCCTTCAAAAAAACATTGACCAGAGTCAACCTCATCTAAACCAGAAACTACTCGAGCACAAGTCGACTTTCCAGATCCACTTTCTCCTACCAGTCCAAATATTTCTTCTCTGTATATATCAAACTCAATCTCATTGAGGGCCTTACAACCATCCGGCTGGTAAGTCTTGGAGACGCCCTTAAGAGAATAAATAATATCCTTGCGCACAGACTAACTACTATCCCTAAAACGTTTATATTGTTCTTTAGCTTCTTCTCTATGTAAGTGACAGGCACATTTACGTTCTCCTAACGATGAATAAAGTGGAGAATAAATTTCACATATATTCATTGCAAAAGGACAACGAGGGGCAAATGCACAACCATTTTTTTGCTCTCCAAGATCAGGAGGAGTCCCAGGAATCGTCCTTAATCGAGAAGAAGGCTCCCCTCTAGGCAAGGATTGTAGTAAACTTTTTGTGTATGGATGATTAGGAGATTGAAAAATATCAAAAACAGATCCCTCTTCTACAATGCTACCTGCATACATAACAAGAATTCGATCAGCAAAAGAAGATACAACTCCTAAATCATGCGTAATGAAAAGAATGCTCATAGCAAGTTCACTTCTCAAATCATGTAAAAGAGCAATAATCTGCTCTTGCACAGTAACATCAAGCGCTGTAGTTGGCTCATCTGCAATCAAAATTTGAGGTTTAGAAGCAAGAGCAACGGCAATAGAAATTCTTTGACGCTGACCTCCACTAAATTCATGAGGATAGTTTTCTTGACGTCTCTTCGGATCAGGGATGCCTACACGTTCTAGCCAATAAAGTGCTTCAGCAGCGGCCTCTTTACGTGAAAGACCTAAATGATACCGCATTCCTTCTGCAATTTGCTCTCCAACAGTAAACATCGGATGAAGAGCTGTCATGACATTTTGAAAAACAAACCCAATAAATTTTCCTCGAAAGTGATGCATTTCTTCTTCTTCAACATCAGCTAGATTCGCACCATTAAATAAGATCTTGCCACTCATTTGATAGTGAATAGTCTTTGGCATTAACTTAACCAATGACATGGCTAACATACTTTTGCCACATCCAGATTCCCCTAAAATGAATAGGACCTCACCCTCTTTTAATGAAAAAGATACATCGCGCACACAATGGACAAGTCCGTATTGAGTTCGCAACTTAAGAGATATTCCTTCAGCAATTAAAATTGGTTTTGTCATGTGTCTTTTTCTTCCTCGACAAACCTTCTTGGGTCAAGAGCATCTCGCAATCCATCACCAATCCAATTAAATGCGAGCATTGTGACAAAAATAAATCCTATTGGGAAGAAAAGACGCCACGGATAGTCACGTAGAGCCTGTAATCCAGAACTTGCCATACTTCCCCAACTAGCTACTGGTAAAGCTACGCCCATCCCTAAAAAGCTCAAAAAACCTTCTCCAAAAATTGCCCCTGGCACTGATAGTGTAACAGACACAATAAGAGGGCCCCAGATATTTGGTAAAATATGAAAGAAAAAAATTTGCTTCTTGTTAGCTCCTATAGCCTTTGCTGCCAATACGAAATCTTGATTTTTACATTCTAAAACTTGGAATCTCACTACACGAGCAGTTCTAGACCAGCTTAGGAAGCCGATAATAACCAACACTGTGAAGAATCCTCCACGAAAAAGGCAACGCAAAGCCATAGCTTTGAGTAGTGTTGGAACACCATCAATGATATCGATAATACGCATCATAACTTCATCAACAAATCCACCGAAATAGCCAGACATTCCACCAAACAAAATTCCAAGAACTAGATCAATACAAGCAGAACCAATACCTACACCAAGAGAAATACGAGCTCCATACCAAACACGAACAAAAATATCCCTGCCTAATTCATCTGTTCCAAACCAGAAATTCAAACTAGGCTTAGCATTAACTGAATCTAAATGGTTCTCATAATAGGTATGAGATGAAAATATTGGGATAAGAACGGATCCCAAAAAAAGTAATATCACAAAAATAAGAGAGTACGTTGCAGTTTTGTTCTTGAAAAAATGCTGAAGCGCAAGCGAAGTCTTACTTGGAAATTCTAAGTCATCAAAAGACCTCTTTCCCTCTCGAGAAGATCTTTTCAATGGCAAAAACAAATCATCAAAACGATCCATAGACCAATCAACTATCCCTTAATCTTACTTCTTTTCGAAACAGAAGAACTAGCTACACGCGGATCCAAATAGATATGAATTAAATCAACCAAAAAATTTGCTATTAGAAGCAAGGATCCATAGAAAATGGTCAATCCCATTATGAGAGGATAATCACGATTAGAGGTGCTCTTTATAAACCATTGTCCGAGACCAGGAATGGCAAAAATTTTTTCTACAACAAACCCACCAACTAATATCCCTGAAGTTAAAGGTCCTAGAACTCCTAAAGCAGGAAGAATTGCCTCAGGCAAAAGATGACGATATAGAACATTATCCCAAGGGATGCCCTTAGCTCTAGCAGTCTGAATATAGTCACGAGAAAGAGCGTTAATCATTCCTGCTCGAATCAAACGAGTTAAATGACACGAAGGAGAAGTTGCAATTGCGATAACAGGCAGAACTGTATGACGAAATGTCCCCCAGCAAGCTACAGGTAATATTCCCAATTTGATTGCAAAAATGTATTGAAGAAGAGTCGCCTTTACAAAATTTGGATTAGATATTCCTACAATGGATCCTACAGTAATTACTCTGTCTATAGGTCTTCTCCAATTTTGTGCAGAAATTGCACCTAAATATAGACCAAGAAACAGCGAAAGACACAAAGCTTCAACACCTAAAAAGGCAGATACAGGAAATCCTTCTCTTAAAATAGAATTAACAGAGCGATCAGGGTACTTGAGTGATGGGCCCAAATCAAACAAGCAAATACCCTTCATATAGGTTAAATACTGAATCCATATCGGACGATCTAGGCCATAGTACGCATTAAGAGATTTTCTTACTTCTTTTGGAATTGGTCTCTCTTCAGCGAAAGGATCACCAGGAATAGCCTTCATTAAAAAAAAAGTAATAGTCGCAATTGAAAAGAGGGTCATGATTGCGCTAATTGCTTTTTTAAAAATTAATCTCCACATCCTTCTTTCTCCAAAAGTAATGCTTTAGGAATTGAATGGGACACCTTCTTGTCTCCTTCGAATTGATATGGCCCTGGAGATAGGAAACAGTCATTTGTAGCCCATGTTTCTGAATTTTTCTTGAGCGCAAGAAAGCCAGGACCGTTCAAATCAACTAATGTCTTTCTTATGACTGGGAACCATTGTCCCTCTCTTCTCTCTTTGTGGAACATAGACATCAAAGGAATTCCCTTAACTTGCCAGGAAGAGACATCTTTTTCCAGATCGGTCATGATTGCCATGTATCCATTTCTTTTCTCACGAACCAACGCAGCTGCGCACATCCCCAAAGAATAACAGTAATTAGCATCGAACCAACTAGGATGCGCACATCTACATTCATATCCAAAAAAGTGAGAAACTGCAGAGAAAGACTTAATCAATGAGGGAATCTTTTCAATTTCTTGTTTTACAAGAGATAAAAGTAGCCTTTCTGTATCAATTCTCGAAACAGCGACATTCCCATGCGCATCCCGATCGTATAGGAGCTGTTCTTGAATTGACTCTGGAAGAGATCCCAGTATAGTTGAAGAAGCTGGATCAAGACTTTGATGAATAGTTTCCACGTTATGATTCGGATCTCTGGCCAAAAGATCATTTAGAACACATATTAGCGTATCTATACCAGGAATCTGTTCAATCAAACCTTCAGGAACAAGTATGACACCATAATGTTTTCCTTGATCTGCTCGTCTCTTAATTAAGTTGACCAAAGAAGAGACAATCTTTTGCAAAGAAATTCCTTCTTTTCGAATCTGTTCGCTTATTAAGGTATATGTAGGTTGAACTTGGAGAGCAGTTTCAAGAGTCAAGTGAGAGGCATGACGACCCATCAATCGTACAAAATGATAATTTTTTTTAAACGATAATGAATCGAGGCAGACATTCCCGACCAACTCAGAAATCACTTTAGCAGCTGTGTCGTGACCAAATGAGACCTCTATTGAGTGACCCTTCAAATCTCCATCAATTGTTTTCGGCACTCCTATGATTGCCGTTTTTAGTTTCTCCTTTTGAAAAAATTCTGCTAGAAGACCTGCATTCGTATTTGAATCATCTCCTCCAATAACAACTAAACCATCTAGTGCAAGCTCTACACAAACTTGAGCAACTTTTTCGAAATCAGCTGTTCCATTCAATTTTTTTCTGGAAGTAGAAAGAAGATGAAACCCACCTGAATTTGTCCAATTTTGCAAAAGATCATTAGTTAGTTCTATTTTTTCCCCATTCAATAACCCTTCAAATCCATTTTCAAATCCAAAAAGACCACCGATTGAACCTATACTTGTAAGAGCATCAGAAAGACCAACTAAAACATTATGTCCTCCCGGAGCCGGTCCACCTGAAAACAATACACCTATTCTCATCCCATGTATTTCAGGACAATTAACATCCTTTTCTGCGACCAACAGAGGAGCTGATTGCATAGAAGGGAAATATTCCTCTAGTTCCGGACGAACTGATAAGTTGTTTTCTTCTCTGAAACAAACACAAGGAAAATCAGATAATTGATTTGGCAACTGCAAAGGCGAATTAGCCCTAACAACAGAAAAATAACTAATATCCTTTTTAAACACGCACACCACCTAATATTTCTGAGACACTCAAAACCAAGGTGAGATAAACGATTCGAAAGATTAATAAGAGGGAAAAGATAGCGGCAGATGGACTTGAACCACCGACCTACGGATTATGATTCCGCTGCTCTGACCAACTGAGCTATGCCGCCCTCGTTAGAGGCATCCAACAGAAAAAATATGGCGGGGGCAGGATTCGAACCTACGACCTCTGGGTTATGAGCCCAGCGAGCTTCCACTGCTCCACCCCGCAGTAAAATCACCGCTGGATGTTACATAGAAAAGTGATTTTAGGAAACAGGAAAGAACAGCTTCGGGAAAACAAGAAATATTCATGCGAGAATTAATCTGTTTAAAGATGATCAATTCTGGAATAGGAAAATGTGATAAATTTCCGCGGTCCGTTCGTTGTTGTTTGAGGGAGATCAATATCATGCGACGATCAATCATGTCAGAAGATTTCGGATCATGTCTTGCAGGCGAAATAGGATGCTGGAAGTTTTCTATTTGTGCTTCGTTCCCATTACAAAAGGGGACTTTGATTCGATTTGACTTGGGATCAACTGGTCAATCGTATGAATGGGAGATCCCACAAACAAATACTGCTAAAAAAAATTCCATCTTTGGATTGATTAACGGAACAACAGTTGTAAAGGCTAAATTGGCCCAACAAGGGAAAGGTCCTTGTAGTGTGTTTGAGTTCGTTCTTCCAAAGAACCTCTCAACAGGGCAACAGTTCCAAATTGTGATAGGTGGATCACCTGATAATTTGAACACAAAGGATGGGACCAATCGAGCTCAGACATTTACACAAAGAAGAAGAGTTTTTCTAATCTACATCGAACACGCTCAAAGCAGTCTGAAAGAACAAGAAAAAATCGCAGTAGATGTATTAGGTAATGTTCTTGAAACAATTAGAGTATTATCACCTTCATGTGTCGGGAAAGGAAAGAGATTTGACGTTGTTGTAAAATTTGAAGATCAATTTGGCAACCCAACAAGTAATGCTCCACCAGAAACACTAATATCTCTTTCGTATGAAAATTTAAGGGATAACCTACAGTGGCGTCTTTTCGTTCACGAAACTGGCTTTGTTACACTGCCAAATTTATATTTGAATGAGGTTGGTGTTTATCGAATCCGTTTAAAAAATGAGCTAAATGGGCGATCGTTTGTTAGTGCTCCGATACGATGCTTCAATGAAGAAACTCTTCTTTTTTGGGGCCAAATTCGAGGAGAGTCTCCTAGAACACGCACAATCGAAACACCTGAGATGTATATGAGACAGTTCAGGGATGATTTAGGTCTTAATTTTGTTGCAATACCCCCTTTACCCTTTTTATCTGAAGGTGCTCCAACAGTTTGTAACAAAGCACTCGTGCAAGCTGTTGAAGATTTCAATGAAGAAGACCGTTTCGTTACTTTTTTTGGGGCACAAATCAGCGGGAAAGCAAAAGAGACAGGATGTAGAAACTTTCTGTCTATGAATGAAAGTGTTTTACAGCAAAAAGATTCAGATTTGAAAACACACTCAGATCTTAAAAAAATTTATAAGTCTATAGTTCCAGGAGAAATCATTTCGGTTCCATTCCTGACGATGGGGGAGAAAACATGTTATGACTTCAAAGAAAATGTTTCTGGCATAGAATGCCTGGCCGAGATCTATTGCAGTTTAGGGAGCTCTGAGTGTGTTGAAGATAATCTTTTCCCAATAAGTTGCAAATCGCCTAAGCAATCCATAGCTTGTGGTTCAATTAGAGAAGCTTTGAATCAAAATCTACGATTCGGGTTTTGTGCTGGCGGGACAGAAAGAAAGTCTAACGATACAGACAACCCTCCATATTCACCTGGATTTACAGTCGTATTAAGCCCTGAATTCAATAGAAAATCTATATTTGAAGCGTTACTAAGCAGGAATTGCTTTGCTACAACTGGGGTTCGCATCTTAGTTGGGTTCTTTTTAGCCAAAATCGGAATGGGCAAGGAACTTTCTACAATTGAAAAACCTGGCTTAGTCTTTAATCGTCATATAAGTGGATTTGTATCTGGATTATCTCCCCTTAAATCAGTGCAAATTATTAGAAATGGGAAACTTTTCCATGAGTTTTCGATCTCTCCAGGACAAATAGACTTGGATTTTTCCATTGATGACCAAGACCACTTAGAGTCGATATGTATAAATTATCAAGGAAACAAGTTCGCCTATTACTACCTAAGGGTTGTACAAGAGGACCAGAATGCTGCTTGGTCTTCTCCAATTTGGGTCGATCTTGTTTCTTCACAAGAAAAGAAACAAGAAGAATCACACAGCATTAGTCAGAAAAAGGGAGCTTCGAAAAAAAAGTCATCTTGAAGTGACATAAAAGCAAGGTAGATTTCAGTTATGATCTTTAACAGAGTAATCAGATGGGTAAAGCATCTACTTTATCCAAAAACTCTGGAAAGTCCCCCAGAAAGGATTAAGGAAGCCTTATTAGGAACAAATATAAGTGAAGAAATTGCCATTCAACTTGTTTTAAGTCTGCAAAATAGAAACAGCAATATCTCATGGCAAGATGTCATTCGAAATGAACTCATAAAACTTTGTCCTAAAGAGCAACCCAACCTTTTGAACAGATTCCCTCAAATAATCTTTCTTATTGGGGAGAATGGACATGGGAAGACTACTTCGTGCGTTAAAGTTGCCAATTACTTTCTGAAAAAAGGCAAAAGGGTTTCTCTTGTATCTAGCGATACTTTCCGAGCAGCAGCCGGAGAACAATTACAATGTTTGTCTAATTCCATTGGTTTGACTTGTATAATAGGCAAACCAAAATCTGATCCTGCCTCAGTTGTTTTTCAAGGAATTGAATCTGGACTTAAGGCAAATATGGACGTAATAATTGTGGACACATCTGGGCGTTTATCAAACAATCAAAATTTAATAATGGAATTAAAGAAATCTATATCGGTTGCTAATAAATTTCTTCCTTCGGAAAGGATCATTCCCCTTCTTGTTCTTGATAATTCTTTGGGAAATTACGCTTTAACCCAGGCAAAAAGATTTTTCGAGCATCTAGAAATTAAAGGGTATTTTTTCACACGAGCAGAAATCCCATATGGAACTATATTTTCTGTTATAAAGGAAATTTCTTTGCCTATTGCTTTTTTAGGTACAGGACGGCAAATTGACGACATATCCCTCTTTAACCCAAGTAGTTTTATTGCTCTGTTTTTAGACTTTTTAGTGAAATCGTCTTAATTTTTGTTGTATCGACAAATACATTTCTTGAAAAATTAGACAGACCTGTTCAATGAAAGAGATGAGTGAGTTTGGAAGGTCCTGAGGAGGATTTTAATGGAATTTTTGGTAAAAGCTGCTTTATTTATTCTCGTCTTGAGCCCTATTCTTCTATTCTTTTGTTGGGGATGCAAGAAGCGTTGTTGTTCTATGTGGTGTAAAGATAAGAAAAATGGTTCCGGTGGTGGCTGTTGTCCTTGTGGCCCTAAAAAAAGCTGCCAAACGAAGAATGACGAATCTAAGGATGGAAATTGAGCGAGGATACTTCTTGTTCAACAAAGATTGACAAAAGGAGTGTGGCAGTCGATCCAGGAATGGCCAGATGTGGTTTGGCTATTTCAGATCCTTCCGCCTCCTTTTCCCTTCCCTTACATACGATTACCCTTAAAAAAAACGATCCACACAGTGCTGCGCTGCAAATTCTTCAAACCTTGAAAGAAAGGGTTATTGATGTGATGGTTGTTGGCATTCCCCTTCTTCTTTCTGGTAAAGACAGTCGAATGACAGCGTGGGCGAGGTCCCTTTACCAAAATTTGTATGAACTACTTCTTAATACTTCGACTCGAGTGATAGCTTGGGACGAACGTTTGTCTTCTCGTCATGCCGACGTTCTTCTTGAAGAGAGTCAAACTAAGAAAAAATATAGAAAAAACATACATGACTCTGTAGCTGCTGCCATTATATTACAAAGCTATCTCGACACAGTGCGCAACCAAAAGGAAATTCTTCCTGAAGGAGCATAGTAAATGACGAGGCCGCATCAAGTTTTGATATTATTCGGTTCTACGGGCAGTCTAGCTCGTGAGAAAATTTTCCCGGCTTTATACCAGCTGGAAAAGCTTGGATTGCTTGGAGACGATTTTCTTTGTATAGGCGTAGGAAGACAAGAGATAACAAGTCTAGAGCTATTAGAACGTAGTTCAGTTGTGGAACATGCAGGTTCAACAACTTGGAATAAGTTGGTTTCTAAATTACGCTATTGCAAGCTCCAAATTGATGACCTTTCCACGTACGTATCTCTTCAACAAGTTTTAGAAGAATTGGGTAAACAGGCAGATCTATCTTTTTTTCTTGCAGTCTCAACAAAATTTTTCTTTGATATTGTAAGTTGTTTGATCAAATCATCTTGTTGGCGACCTGAGAGATCTTCTTTATTTTTAGAAAAGCCGTTTGGCCACGATTTCAAATCATCTTTAGAGCTTCAAAAACAGTTGGATGAGTTAGTTAATTCTGATTCCATCCATTTGATCGATCACTATCTCTGCAAGCCAGGTGTTGGTTCTTTATTGGAAATTCGTTGTCTACCATCTATTTCACGACTATGGAACAGTACTAATATTCAATCGATTCATGTTATTGCCACAGAGTCTATTGGAATCAATCAGAGAGCTAATTTTTTCAATCAACAGGGTCAAGTAAAGGACATGATCCAAAGCCATTTGTTACAGGTGTTGTCTCTGGGATGTATTTCGATGTCAGAGGAAGTATCAATTAGAGAACGCAAAGAAAACTTTTTATCTTCATTACGTTTTTCAACTAAATGCCCAATTCAAATTGGTCAATATAGCAATGGTGAAATTGATGGTGTTCAAGTTTGTAGCTATCTTCAAGAAAAAGATATAACAAATGAATCTAAGACTGAGACATTTGCTGCTATGAGATTCACAAGTGTTTTGCCTGAGTGGAAAGACGTAGATTTCGAGCTATTCACAGGAAAACGTTTGAATAATAAGCGGACAGAAGTCATCGTGCTCTTTCGCTCTGGGGAAAGAATGATTATTCAAAGTGAGCCTGAAATAAAGATAGTAGGCTTCCCCAAAGAAGTTAATGATATACGCATAGAGATAGAAAAAGAGTGGAAATCACGTCTCTTTGGATATGAGGCTATACTAAAAGCTTGTCTTTACAAAGAAGGAGCGTCCTTTTTGTCTGCGACAGAAGCTTCTTTGGGATGGAAAAGTCTTGAGAATTATTTTCTTTCACCTGGAGAACATCAGCTTCAAATATATCGAGCAGGCTCTTGGGGTCCGACAGCAGCTTTGCAAGTTTATACAACCATTCACAAACATCTCCAGGAGAAAGAAAGTGAGGCAAAACAATAGTCAGGATGCTTCTTTTTATATTCCTGGGTCTTTTGAAGAGACCATTTCTTCCACTGTGAAAATTTTTTACGATTACATTAGGGATAGTGTTAGAGAAAAAGGCATTTGTAGAATTGCTCTGTCTGGAGGAAATACCCCTCTTCCTATTTTTCGTGAATTTGCTAAGTCTCCTGAGTTGGAATTTTGGAAAAGTGTAGAATGGTTTTGGGTTGATGAAAGATATGTTCCAATAGAGGACAAAGAGAGCAATTTTGGGAATGCGTTTTCAATCATGAAGGTTCTGAAAGGGTGTCAATTTTTTCCAATTGTTACTAACGCATCTCTACCTCCTGAAGAGTTAGCAGATATGTATTCTGATACAATTAGAGAAGCATTACCTTTTGATATTGCGCTTCTTGGCATTGGAGATGATGGACATTTTGCATCGTTCTTTCCTGACCATTCTGTTTTCCTAGAAGAAAAAAAATTGCTGGAAGAAGCATATGAAATGCCACTCGTAGAGTCATTAAAAGTTGATGAAAAAGGTTGGAGGATATCACTTTCCTTACAATCAATATTTACATCATCTAACGTGTGGGTTTTAGTTACTGGTTCCTCCAAAAGATTGATTCTGGATAAAGTAATAAATCGCAAAGACCCTTCTTTACCTGCTAATCTTTTATTAGGTAGAAAAAACGTTCTATTTATCTTTGATAAAGACTCTTCTTCTCAATTGGAATTAAAGAATGATAATAGGGATTGAAACGACATGCGACGAAACGGCCATATCCTTACTTGAGCCACCCCTCAACGTACTTCATCAACAGCTATATTCTCAAAATGAAGTACACAAGGAAAAAAATGGGGTAATTCCTGAAATTGCTGCTAGACTCCATCTCACGCACTTACTACCTATATTTCATCAGTCTTTACAGGCGGTTAAATTAAGTGTAGTTGACATTGATGCTATCGCAGTTGCTAGAGGTCCTGGTTTAATTGGGTCTCTTCTTGTTGGTATGAGTTTTGCTAAGACATTGGCTTTAACGCTCGAAAAGCCACTTGTTTGTGTTAACCATGTTGAGGCGCATATCTATGCAGCCTTGATGAGTCATGGGAAAAATAAGATAGAAGAAAGCATTGGCGTCGTACTATCTGGAGGGCATACTTTCTTTTGTTTAATACATTCAATTGGTGAATACACCTATCTAGGTGAAACTTTGGATGATGCAATTGGAGAGGCTTTTGATAAGGTTGCTATCATGCTTGGTTTGTCATATCCAGGTGGATCTTTAATAGAACAATTGGCGCTAGAAGGAGATGAAAAAAGATTCTCTTTCAAAGGAGGGCAAATTAACCCATATAACGTCTCATTCAGTGGGCTTAAAACTGCAGTGCTATATAAAATTAGAGATTTAGAGAGTAATTCACCACTTTCTTCTCAAGATCGAGCAGACATAGCAGCTTCCTTTCAACGTTCAGCTTGTAACGTTATTTGCGGAACTCTTCATAAAATTTGCTCTAATTATAACTTAAAATCTATTGTATTTGGTGGTGGCGTGACAGCTAACACGTATCTAAAACATCTTTTAGTTAAAGAATTTGGCAATAGATTCCAGATATATTTTCCACATGCTGAACTTGCAACAGATAACGCTGTAATGATAGCGGGATTAGGAGCTCTACAATTAGAAAGAGAGGGGCCTTCCTCTATAGATTCTAGAGCAGATCCAATTCTTCGCCTGATTAGTTGAAGTTTTGCACTTATACCTATAAACTTACACGGATTGGAATAGGAGGTCGATATGGCTAGAGAGCTAATCAAGTTAAAAAGCACAGCAAGTGATGAGATGCGTTGGACAACCAAGAAAAAAGGTGCTCCTAAGCTTCGAATTAAAAAATTTGACTCAAAAGTTAGGAGAAGAGTCGATTTTGTTGAATCGAAGTAAATGGTTCCATTCCCCTTTCGTTTTTCTTGCTCACTTTTTTTTAGAAAGACTTCATGTCTTGTTGTATTAAGCCTAGTAGCATCTTTTTTTTTGTGTATATTTGTTGGATCTATTGCTGATACGTTGGAGCAAAAAAGATTCCGTTCTATCAGCCTGGTGATTCCACCACTATCATTTAGTCATCCTACAAAAAAAACACTTGATCCATCAGAAGTTTCTTTTTTTAGTGACATTTCTGTTGAGCCGTTATCTATCTGTAGGGAACCTGTTGTTTGTGAAAATGGGTCTTTTTCTAGAGAAGCTATTACTATAAATATCAATCCGTTTTTGGGTTCATTAAGAGAAGATGAATTACTTATTCCAAGGAGTTGGAATGAGCTACGAGTAGGAGACATATTGTCTCTCTATTCATTGAAAGATGGGAGAAAAGTAGAGCGAAAAATAACAGGTTTTTTTTCTGATCTTTCTGGCATGACCAATGATCTTGTACTTACTGAATGGGATTCAGGTCTTGGCTCTTTTGCTTGTTTCATTCCCATACATCGTATTCGTTCTGTTGCCTCACACTTGAGGGAGAGACTTTCTCCTAAATGGCGCCTTTCAACTATTGAAGATCATCCAATTTACGGAGGTTGGATTCAAGAGATTTTGAATGACCATCTACTGATTTCTTGTCTGAAAATGGCACTTCTTTACGTAGGAGGAGCTAATGCCTGTTTTGCGGCTATACTATTACTTTCTCAATCTCGTCATGAAATTGCACTTATTCAAATGATGGGAGGATCTTGTAGAATACTCTTGTCTAGCTTTCTTCTTTGGCTTGGAAAATGTTTTTTTTTATCTTTCCCATTAGCTCTTGCACTTGGATTTCTATCTATCGAGTGGGGCTTAAAAAGATCATTTTTAACAAAAAGATGGATGAAGCATCTCCCTCTACTGCAAGAAATAAACACTGGTGATTTTTTAAATGACGTTCAGCTAGTGTCACTTACTACAAGCCAGTTGTTTTTTTTTATATTTATTGTGAGTTCAGTCGTTTCCATATCAGTTATTATTTTTTTTAGAAGAGGCCCTGAGAAAATTTTTAGAGATGAAAAATGATTTTCCTTGAGACTTTCAACTTATCTTATGAATGCAAAGGAAAAAAAATACTAGACGACATTTTCTTTGCGTGCAGAGATGGAGAACGTATCGCTATTAAAGGGCCATCAGGTTCAGGCAAAAGCTGTTTTCTTAGCATGCTTTGCGGTCTGATTACACCTTCCTCAGGACAAATCGTATGTCGAGGTAAAAAAAACACCAAATTGAAAGATCGAGCAATCATTGGTTACATTCCGCAAGAAGATATTTTTCTTGGATTCGATTCTGTTATTTCGAATGCTTTACTTGCTATTGAGTTCAATCGAAAATCCGATCGCAAAAAAACAGAAGGATTTGTTCAAGAAATGCTTGAATTTCTGGAGATTCCTCCTGAAGCAAAACCTTATGAGCTTTCTGGAGGTGAAAAGAGACGTCTATCAGTTATTCGTGCTTTAGCACTTCGTCCAATGATTTTGATTGCAGATGAATGGTCAGCAGGATTAGATCATCCAAACCAGGTTAAAATCGGCTCTCTATTTGAGGAATGCTCAAGTGTTATTTTTGTTTCGCATGATCCAAAAAGCATTATCCGTTGTAATCGGGTATATCAGATGGAAAAAGGCAAACTTAAATCGTTCTAATTTTTTTATATACTTAACTATTCCATTAATATTATCTTTACCGGCTTTACTCCTAATTTTCGTAATCTATCTGCCAAAAGATCAACACAAAAGCCTTTCGCTATGCCACAAACGTCAATTTGAGCTTTCGGGTCCTTCTTAATGATGCTACGTCCTT
>NZ_PPEU01000020.1:0-14233 GCF_003056015.1 Candidatus Similichlamydia epinepheli
AAATATCTTGTACACGCTCCAGAGTGTATCTGTCCCCTAAGAAAAGAATCTGGTTATTTGACTCGATCAGTTGTGCGCTATTCAGTGCAGTTATTAAAGAGTTCGATGCGAGCTTATTGTCACTCAAGTTCTTACTTAATTCTTTGAGAGCGTCCGTTAGAGATTTCCCATTTTTATACTGAATCCTGTAAGAAAGAATTTGGCCGTCTTGTTTGACCTCTGCCTCTTTAGCCTCTTCTTTACTTTTGTTTAGTTGTTGAATTTCCTTTAGTTCTTCTCTAAGCAGGGCTAATTCTTCCATGCCCTCAAACCTAACGGCGTATGGATCGAAATTATCTTTCTCTAGATCTTCATCTATCTGATTGTTCGAAGAAGGAGAGGATGGTTTGACATCTAAATTGACATCTTCCTCGACATTTTCATTGGGAAGATATTTGCGAACCAATACCAATTCATCTTGCAGAGCGCAAATTTCTTTGTCACATTCATTTAAAGACACTTTGCTGGTACCATAAAGCAGTTGTACTGCATTTAGCTCTTCCTTCAGATTAGCCACTTCTACTTGATCATCGGGAGAGAGAGGATCTTCTTCATCTGCCTTCCCTTCTTCTTTCGTTTCCTCATCATCTTTTTGCTCTAAAGATGAGCTCTTTTTTTCGTCGAGATCTTTTCGAAGCTCGATGTGACCTTCAATCGCAACAATCTTTTCTTCTAGCTCTCGTATCCTCTCTTGTCCTTTCTCTATTTCCAAGACAAGACGCTCTCGTTCTATTTTTTTTTCTTTAATTTTCTCGCCAAATGTCGCTTCTATGTTTTTTATTAATTTGGAAGCGGTTTGAGCGATTCTCTCTTCTTGTTGTTCTGTGAACGACATGCTTGTATCTGTCTTCTGAATTAGACCGCCTTCAATGTCTATTCCTTTCAAGATTGACAGAACTTTAGGGAGTAGACTCTTAGCTGCAACGATATGCACGGCCTGCGTCACCGGGCTTGCAACAATAGTCATGTCAAAGCCTTTAGTAAAAGGAGGAAGAACTGAATCTGCAATCTCCTTCAACTGGTCAGCACTCATCTTTTTTGCAAAATAAGTCTGAAACCCTAAATCGAAATTGTCGATATCTAAATTTTCTAATAGCTCCTCAATGCGCACGATATTTTCCTGAATATCATTCACAATTAAAGAATGAGTCTCTTCAAAAATTTCAATCAAAGCATTTGGGCTAACTACCTTCGAAATAAGATCTCGAATCTTATTAATATTAGCATGCTGGATATGAAATACTTTTGTTGCAAGCAGACCATTGCCATCTACAATCGCTTCATCTGAGTGAAATATTGGTGGAACTAGCTTGGCTTTCGAAAGAGGAAAAATTAAAAAGTGTTCGTTGTCTTTGAAGACTTCCATTTTGTTGACATGTAAGATCCTAAACAGAAGGTTGAGTAATTCATCTGAAGTGATTTGTCTTTCAGCAGTTAACGTGATTCGACCCTTCAGATCCTCTTCAGAGTATACGAAATTATGCCCAGTTATATCGCTAACGAATCTAACAAATTCAGAAAGTGAAATATCTGAAAATTGAACAAGATATCCTTCTTGTGTTGTTAGTTTAGGAACAGTGTTTGCCCACTTCCAACTAGGAAAGAGTAATTGCAAAATAAAGATAGAGGAAATCAAAAATCTTTTTGACAGCCCTTCTAGGGTCCATGATCTAGGTTTTTCTGGAAGTTGCGTATTAAACATCTGCAGAACAATCCTCCGGAGGACACCTTAGGGTAGTAGGGACACAAGCCCCTCTTTGACATAAAAGAATTCTTATTATCAAGAATTTTGAAAAAAATCACCTCTGCACAAGTTACATTCGGCCCAGGACGACAGAAGAGCTCTTGCGAAGACAAGAACCGAAGGAAATCGATGAGATGGTCTAATTTGTAGAGCTTGTTGAAAGGGAGCACGCATCTCACACGGAAGCCTAAAAAGATCTGGACAACCAAAACAAAAATTACAAGTGATCCACTCGTAAGCTAAAATGGCGAATGTATACTGCTCTGACTGTCTCTCGCATCGCTTTCCCAAACGCACCTCAGGGCTCATGTAGGGGCCGGTTCCTCCAAAAGTGTAGCACGGTATTTGGTTTAGGTGGAAGGACAACTCGAAGTCGATCAGTAGAGGTTGCTCTCTAGAAATTATGATGTTTTCTGGTTGTAGATCGCCATGAACAATTCCGGCATCGTGGAGAGATTGGAGTGTTTTTGCAAGGGACACTATCCATTTCATCCTCTCTTCAATAGAAATCGTTTTTTGTCTCATTAGTAGCGAGGAGGGGAGTCCTTCCAACCAATATGTCGGCAGACACGACAAATCATCTGGGAGAAGCTCAGGGACGATCCTCTCCAGGTTTGGGATGTGATTTGATTTAAGCAAGAGAATAGCTTGTTGGCGTATGAGTTGTTTGGCATGATAAGTTAATGGAAATCGAAAACAGATCCATTCTTTTAGTGATGAGGAATATGCTTTATAAGTCTTATTCCTATGATTGAGGTGAATGAGTTGGATTTGTTGAAAGTTCTGTGACTTGAATGCCCCATGTAGTTCCAACTCTACGAACTTCTCCATACCCTATTTTCTTGCCATCTAGTAACAGAATAATTCGCGAAGAACTAATTTGCGTAGATGGCAAGGTAGACCCATTTTTCATTTCTAGAATTGTTTCCATATCTGTGAGAAACTGTGCAACTTCAACTGCTAAAAGCATAAACGAACTGCCTTAATTTTTAGATCATTGTTCAATGAAGCAGGTTGGCTATTTCATCCGTGGATTTTGAGATTGCCTTCCTCTCTGCTGTAGTGCTTTTTGTTGGGGAGATGGAGACAATTCTCGTATTTTTAGCTCTTCCCCATTAAAAGTTCCGACCCCGATTTGGATCCCTTCAGCAACAATCATGACTGTAACATAAGGTTGAGATGAGTCAAATCCAACCTTCTCCAATACTATCCAGTCTCCAACTTCAAGTTGTGCGATATCATTGTGTGATAACTCGACAAAGGCCGCTTGAAGCTGCAGATTGACAGGAAACTTTTTGATTTGGTCCAGATATTCGTTTTGAGCTCCTTCACTGGTTTTCCATTTTTCTCTCCAGCTCGCTTCAAAAGCAGGTGAAAAGATAATTCGTAACGGAAGTCTAACAGATTCATTTTCAGTTAAACAGATAAGATCAACGGACGATGCTGGTTTGAATGTTTTGAAATGTTCAAGAGCTACTCCAATGTGACACTCAATAAGAGACGCAGAGCAACCCATCAAAAGTGGGTGCTTATGCATGTGGAATAGATATTCAACTAGAAAAAACTTGAAAAAGGCGCTAAGAAAATCTGAATCTTCTGCTGCTGCTTCCCCAAATGCGTTACCACACAAAGATTTGAGGTGGTCATAAGGAACAAATAGATGAGCGCTGTCCGCAATTCCACTGATTTCAACACGTGCATAGCAAGGCGTAGGGCCTAACCCTTCTAAGCCACTTTTCTGTACAGACAAAAATTGAAGCCGATAGGAGCTGAGAAAAGGAGCCTTTGAAAAAAGTCCGTTTGCTACGAGAACCTCTTTTTCAGGGGTCCGAACCGTTGTCAACTCTCTTTGACTGTTCATTCCTAGAAGCTTTTGGGTAAGTTCTTCCAACCAATCTGACACAATCCCATCCTTATTCGATACAAGGTTCTATCGAACACATTTACTTATGTTCGAGATCGACCCCTTAATTCGTACGTTTTTTGAAAACGGTACGCTCGACTCGCTTCATCTTTGAACGTTTCCCCATAGTGGGGGCTCTGCATTTATCGCGCGATTCAGAAATCAAGAGCTGGTGAACTCGAATGCCGCATAAAGCGAGTCGATTAAGAAGAGCAGATTTATTTTTTAGCGCCCACACAACTGCTGAAGGGGGTATGCCTGTCAAGGAAAGATTGTATTCAGTTGGAGCCGTTCGAAAAGTTGTGAGTGTCATATGAATCGATTCTCCAGCTTCTGTTAGAGGTATCTCGATTTCAATGTTCTGTTCTATGCCCATTTCTTTATGTGTCTGAAGAACAACATCTGCAAGTCCTTCTAGAGAGTATAGGTTATCAATATGAACCGAATGTTCACCAATAGGAGATGTAGTGACTTCCTCAGATGGGGTGAATGCCGAATGTGTCCCTTCTAAAATTGATGGAGTGTGGAAAGAGTCACTCTGATCGTCAAGTGGCTCTTCTTCATCGTAACTCTCATCTGTTCGTTCATTTTCTATCTCACTTGATAAAATTGATATTTGTGGGTCACTCTCCTCCCATTCGAGCGATATCGGTGTTATTGTTCCCTGGTCTTCTACTTCAATATCTTCGAGTGGCTGTAGACTATCTGGGTCGGACATGTCCAAATCGACTACCTCACCTTCTGGTACGTCAATTCGATCCGTTTTTTCCATCTCAATTGGAGTCTCTATTGTAGGATCTAAAATTAATTCAATTTGATCACCAGAATTATTACTTGGTGATGGTGTTTCAATCATTTGCCGAAGAGAGTCTCGCATTTCCTCTACGAGATTCATTCTAATAGATTCTTCTGTGATTCCTTCATCGCAAGATATACCCCCTATAGATCTTTCGGTCTCGTTGAGTGTAAGCTCGTAGTCAATTGGAGGTAAGTGAAGGAAATATGGGTTGAATGAACAGTTTGAAGCTTCTTCTGTCTGTTTTTTCTTGGTATTCTTGTGTTTAGAAAGGGATTTGCCTTTCCCATGTGGTGTAAAGTTTTTTGAATTACGAATGTCAAAAGCAGGAGTTGTTTTCTTTGCTAATTTTTGGGGATCGAAAGGCAGTGATGAGCAATTGGGAACAGCATTAGGTTCAGTCGATTGTGTATTACTCCAATTCAATATGAATTCTCGTCCAGGCATCGATACCTCACCGGCTAGCGTTTTTTTTCAATTGGAAAACTTAAATTTTTCTGGTCGAATCAAATCGACGCGATTAACGGAGACCAGGTCGACTATAGCAGAAGGCTTTTCTTATTGCTTCTTGTTTGCATGGGAAACCTTCCATAAGAAAAATGAAAGTTGGTAACTTTGGAAAGAAACGAGAAATAGAAGCGGAATCTTTTAAAAGATGAAGAAAGTGAAGACGGGGAGAGATCTAATCTCCAACCTTCAGAAGAGTGAAATATTATCGTGGTTATTTTTAAGACGATTTGAGAGATACATAAGCGTGCCGACTTCTTCTAGTTCCTTGGCCTCTTCCTTTCTGTACTCCTTGATGGCTTCGCGCAACCAACTCTCACGTTGGCTTTCAATTTTTTCTACCTCTTTGCGGCGCTGTTTCCAATTTTTTCTTGCCTCATCGAATGCTAACTGAGCTGCGTCGCACTGCTGCTTCTGTTTTTGAACGCGCTCTTCGGCTGTACGCAATTTATCTGCTACAAGGTCGATATAATTTCGGGCCTGTTGAACTTCATTAGTTCTAGTTTCATGATCGAGAATCTCTCTAAATTGCATCAATTTTTCTATATGGTGTTGCTTGACTTCATCTCTCTGTTGTTCTGTTTGAAGGAGTTTTTCTTGCTCTTCTTCAAGAATCTTCTTCTTTTCATTCATTTCCCGTTCTGCAATTTCCAAGCGCCTAACTTTCACTGCAAGAACTTGCTCTAAGGGATATACGACTGGAGTGTTGTTTTCAATCATATCTAAAAGAAAGGCCTAACGAACGAGCCCTTTGAGTTGTTTAATCGCCTCTTCAAGGGTAGATCGGTCGTCACTTGATTGTTTGAGAAACCGATTGAAAGAATCGTTTCTATCAATGGCGTAGTCAATACTACGGTTTGTTCCACGCTTGTATTCGCCCATGTTAATCAAGAGTTCATTTTTCTTGTATATAGCTAGGGCTTCTAGAAGTTTCACACTTGCCTGTTGGTGGTCTTTTGCTGTTATCATATTCATGACACGGCTCTTAGAACGTAGTACGTCAATCGCAGGATAGTGTTGCACTCGTGCCAGATCAGCCGAAAGAATAAAATGCCCGTCTAGGATGGAGAGTGTTTCGTCTGCAACCGGTTCATTCATGTCATCTCCAGCAACAAGAACTGTGTAGAAGGCGGTAATCGAGCCTTTGTCAGAGTTTCCTGATCTTTCCATCAATTTAGGAAGAGTGGCGAATACAGAGGGTGTGAAGCCTCCACGTGCGGGAGGCTCTCCAGCTGCAAGGCCAATTTCACGAATCGCACGAGCGAAACGTGTCACTGAGTCCATCATCAAGATTACCTTCAAGCCTTGATCTCGATAATACTCAGCAATGGCAGTTCCAACATAAGCCGCGTTCATTCGGACTTGAGAAGGCTGATCAGAAGTGGCCACAACAATTACTGATCTTTTTAATCCATCCTTGCCTAGATCTTTTTCTATGAAGTCACGAAGCTCTCGCCCACGCTCACCCACTAGAACGACTACGTTTACATCTGCGTGTGAATATTTGGCGATCATGCCCATAAGTACCGACTTTCCACCACCAGCAGCTCCGAAGATCCCTAAACGTTGTCCCTCTCCACATGTAAGAATGGCATCAATGCAACGAACACCTACTGAAATAGGACTCTCAATTCGCTTTCTTTTGAACGGGTCTGGGGGGTTCTTATAGACAGGGTAAACAATATCGACGTCTTTTAAAGGTCCATTTTGCTCAGTGTCAATAGGCTCCCCCAAGCCATTTAAGATTCGCCCCAGCAGCCCAGGGCCTACTCTGACTGAGAGAGGCCTCCTCATCCGAATAACCTCAGATGATGGGGCTATCCCAGACATTTCTCCAAGAGGGGAGAGAAGGACTTCGTCTTTTGTAAAGCCTACAACCTCACAACGAAGGGGCGGTGCCCCTTCTCTTCGTATCATGCAAAGTTCGCCAATAACAGCCTCGGGAATGACTGCCTTGATCAACATCCCGAGGACTTGAGTAATTCGTCCGTTGACCTCATTTAGGTTCAGAGAAGATCCTACATTTTCCAGGTCAAGAGCCTCTGATAGGTGTTGAGCAAAGTCCATGAGTGACATTTCCTACAATCTAAAGACCTGAAATCTAACAAGAGTAGCAAATGTCAGATTCTTCTCTTCTCTATCTTAAGTCGATAAGCATACCAAGAAGGCAAGTCGTCTATAGACAGACTAAAACGATCTCGCTCTTCCGTGCAATGTCTTGTCCATAACTAATTGATAATTTATCGATTTAGTGTACATTTGTTAGTGAAACATTTCTATTTTAAGCAGAAGCTTTAGTATTTCTAGCTAGATCGTAGATGCAATTGCTTAGGCTTGTTGTAAAGGCCGTTCCTAGCTCCGTTACCTGACAAATGCGTGACGCTTTCAATTGAAGCTCAAACATACTAGCAACAGAGAGGGCATCTCCACCGTCGTTCTCTATCTCTAGAAGGCTATCGGTTATAACTTGTCCTTGGGCACCGATCAGTTGAAACATTCTTGTGATTGGTATGTCTCCAAATTCCTCATCTTCCATATCCCAGTCTGTCACAGCCAGTTCAAAGACTCCATTTTGAATTAGGCTGTTTCTTGCTCCAGCGTATGGTGCTTCAAAGGGCCTTCTAGCAGTGCTACAACCGCATCGAACCTCCTCTTCCTCTAAGGAATTAGTCGCTGCAGCGAAAAGATTATCCCCTCCAAACCATGCAAAATGAGATAATTTTTCTTGTATTCCATTGTCGGAAACGGTTCCAACTACTTCCACGAAGCGACCATCTGCTTCAATGGCTGGTAGACTTATAAATCTGCGTGAATCTGGTGATTCAGAAAGCCTCTGTAGAAAATCCATGGGTAACTTTTCCTTTCATATTCTAAATCTAAATACTGGGAAACTTGACAAATCTGTAGAACTCCAAAAGTTCTATAATATGATTCTCAAAGATCTATGGAATAAGATGTCTTTCGATGTGCAAATCAAAAAGCAATTCAATTCAAATTAACAAGTTTTCCAATTTCAGATCGGGAAGGAAAATGTATGCAAGCAAATCTATTAGGTTAAGTAAAATGGCTTACTTGGTGTTACGGGCAATGCTCTGTAGGCAACCACTTATTGCAGTCGTCAGAGATGTTCCCATTTCTGTCATTTGACAAAGACGTTGCACCTTTAGCTGCAATTCAAACATTCCTGCTACGGAAAGGTTAGCTCCTCCGTCGTTTTCGAGAGCCAATAGTTTGTGGGTGATGACTTGCCCCTGGCCTCCGATAATCTGGAACAATCTTGTGATCGGGACTGCTCCAAATGCCTCGTCGGTTTGCCCCCAGTTTTCTACAGCTAGTTCGAATAGGCCTGCTGTTGCTAATGTTCCTCTTGCGCCCGAATACGCGGTGCTATACGTTGCTGTTGTTGCTGTTGTCATATAACAATCTTCCCTTAACGTTGAAAACTATTGACCGATGACAGAAAAAACGACTTTAGGGAATTCCCTGCGTTGCCTTTGAAAAATCGATCCCTCTGTTTGCGTAGCTATTTGTAGTCGCCGCTATATATTGTTTTTAGATCTGTGTGTTCATGATTTGCTTGCTGGATTCAAGAGCTTTGTTCATTAGACTTGTGAAAAACTCAACCTTCTGCGAAAGATGCGACACGCGTACTTGCACTAGGTAAAGCTGAGCAGGGTGCCAGGCCGAATCCTTTTGAGTCATATGAGTAAGTTCTTTTTCTAATGTTGAAAGGTCACGCTCTGAATTCACGATCAGTCCGCAAAATCGTCCAAAAATATTTTTCAAACTTTCAGCGAGTCTCGTTTCCTTCGTTACAGAAGATTCTTTTTGTGAGAGTCGCTGTTTTTGTCTTTTGCTAGGTTGCCCTCCGAAACGAGAGAGAAGGGCATTGTTTAGCATTCCTTTTTTAGCTTTCTTTCTTGCGAGAAGGACAGAGGGCTGTCTTCTTCGTTTTTGTTCTTCCAATTTGCGAACTATTTCCTCAGGGGCAATTAGAGCAACTGCTTGCGTAGCTTGTGTCGTTGCTCCTTCAACCATCCTTTGAAATAGAAAGCCCTGAGTGTCTCCGCTGGGAGCCTTATTAGCGTCACAGAATAAATCCTGCGTTCCTTGTGGCGAGTTCCAGTTCGCTATCGATGCGCCCTGTGAAGGGCAATGTTGTGTTAACATACTTAACCTGTATTCAGGACGAAATTAACATGCAAAACAGAATCTCCCCCACTGTCGAAAGCAAAGGCGGAGAAAAAGTCCGTCGCCTTATTTCCTATTTAAGAAGTATTACCTATTCCAATCAAACAATTTGTTCTTAAGGACATTAGTGGAAGCTTCTTCTTTTCTCTGATTGGGAGAAAGAAGTTTTGCAGGAGTGCTCTTTTACTCGATATCTTTAAATACTCGTTGTAAAATTAAGTACCCTTCCAATAAGGCGTTAACCTTCGAAAAGTCTTCCTTGGCGGTCCCCTGGGTAAGATTTTTCTTGAGAAGCCGTATTTTTTTCTCGATTCTCTGCAAAATTCGTGACCTTTCTTTATGGTCTTTTACTTGTCCTTTCATGCCCTTTTCGGGTGATTTTTTGGAGTTTGCTAACTCTTTTTCAAGCCCAAACATCTTTATTTCTCTGTTTTTGGAATGAGAAGAGACTCTTCTTCTTTGAATCGACGATCTGTTTCAATCCATGATGAGGCGATTTCACACATACGTAAAACTTCCGAATCGCCAGTCTTTTGTTTGGCAACCTGGATAAGCTCTACGCCGATTTTCTGGGTTTTTGGTGAAAAGGCCAAACAAACACCCATCATAGCCATAGCAAGTGGATGCTCAGGATCGTTATGCAAAACACGTTCCAAGGCTCGAATGGCGGCAGTGAAGTTCATCCTTTGCATTGATAGATGAGACAAACATAAATCAGGGACCAAGCTGTCAGGTGCCAAGATTTTAGCTGCCGTAATTAACTTAAGTGCTCCTTTATCATTGCGCCAAGTGGTAAGAGTTACGCCTGCCTCAAGAAAAAGATGAAGGTCTTCTCGGCAAAGAGACAGAATTTCTTTCATCATATTCAGCTCTATTTGGTGGAGAAGGAAATTCTGAACAATCCTGTGTCACCCTCGAGTAGAATGGTCTCATTTTCAATAGATAGTATTTTCATACCGTCTAGGCTATCACCTTGGCCATACGACTTCCCTCGAATATAGACTTGAATCCCTTTTCCTTTTTTTACAAATCCAGAGACCTGGTAACGAGAGGTTATATCTTGAGAAAGACTCAAAGAGTCAATCGAACCCTTGGGCAAGGAAAATTCACTTTTTTGGTTCACGAGACCCTTTCGGACAGTTTTATAACGGCTCTTTTCTTGGAATGCTGAGACCAATTGATCAACTTTTTCTTCCTCTTCGCCAAATATTCTACCAGCAACAATTAGTTCTCCGTCAATTAATTCTGCAGCCAATCGATTGGGGGCTAACTCTTGTAGATCTGCGTTGAGTCTTTCGAGAAGTTTCTCTTCTACAAGGATTTTCTTTTTCAATTTAGATAGAAACGGAAAATTTAGTTGAAGGTATAGCTCAAGCTGTTCATATAATTCTTGTGTGTCTACGAACCCAGCAAGGATATATTCTCCTGGCTGTTCACAGTCTAGTGAGACTCCTGGCCATTGAGGCATAAGCACTACGTTGAATTCACGGCACAAAAGCTCATCAATGATAAGGCGCTGAGCATCTATTTTTTCCATGAAATCTAGGTCACTTAGCTGGGCTAGGATCCTTTCACGATCCGCCTGTTTGTGAATATGGCCAGATAAAACTATTTCTCGACGTTCTTCATTGAATTCATATGAGAATGTTTGATCTTTTAAGATTTGTTCAATTGCGGATACATCTACGGATGGGCGATCCCATTCAACATTACCTGTAGGTAGCAGAGATATTATAAGGAGAAACGTTAAGGATGCTATCCCGATAAGAAGATACTTTATTTTATTGAATGATAGAGCAGAAGCCGCATCGCCTTCTGTCACAGGCTTCCCAGTCGTCTTTTCCAGAATCTCTCGAAGTTCTTGCTCTGAGGGTAAAACAACAGTTCTTTGCGGTTTTTGAGTGTTGACGATGAGAATCGAAGAAGAGCCTAACCCTAAAACCACGCTACCGTCAATTTCGATTTGCTCTTGTAATGGCTTCCCATTGGCAGTAACCCCATTAGTGCTCGAAAGGTCCTTAATAAAGGCTTGATGATTCTTCTTTATTGAAAGCTGAAGATGTTTTTTAGATATACGTGGATCAAGCAGTACGATGTCGCATTCATCCGCATCACGACCGATTAGATAGTCGCGTCCCGAATCCAAAAACGTTTGAGCCCCATTGTTCGGACCGTCCAAAACATGTAAGGCCCAAACCTCAGATCGTGACTCAACTGCAAAAGGAGAAAAAACAAACTCCTCAAATGAAAACTCTTGCAAGCTACCTTCAGGCTTTGGGCCCTTTCCAGAAGCCCCCCCTTTTTGTTTGCCATGGAGCAAATCATCGGAGGGAGGTCTTCTCTTTTGAAGAGATGCCTCTTTCTCGTTCTCTCCATTGGTTTCTGATAGATTCGTTGCCATTCATCCTACCGCCGTTCTACTGCAGTTATCATTGAAAACTGTTGTGTCAGTTGTCAGAATCGTCCCTGCCGTACTGTCCAAGTTCATGAGCAAGCCAGGCATGCAAACAGTTTACTTTGTTTCATGCCAGTCGTTGCCTCCAAAAAACTGTTGCAGAGATGAGGTCTTTTAAAGCGTCCAGAAATTCCCTGTAAGCAACGGACAGAGATTCACGTCTGATCAAAAGGAGAGTAACCCCTTCCCTATCAAGACAAAGAACATTCCCTAACGTTCCAAGTCCCAAACAGTTTGCTGAGAGGATGTCGATGAGTTGGCTTGTATTGGGTCGTGTGAGATTAGTAACCGACACCTGAAACAAAAGACGTCCATCAACACATCGCAAATCGACCGAGACTTCATCCTCGAGGTGGACTTTCCACTCCAAATGATGAACAAACTCAACCATGCCGGGGTCGTCCAAATCTGCCGAAAGCATAGCTAACAGTCTCTCGATCATACTATACCAGGTTATAGTCTCAAACTAATGACCTGAACAACGTCGATTCTTATTTTGTTGCAAAGCGTATCTGTTTCGAGAAGTCAGGACAAATTTGGGGTGGCTATTGCGCCTTCAGGCACTCAAGAGGTACCTATATCAATCAAAATGTTTTTTTTACATTTTTTTATAAAAATTAAGCCCTAAATATTTGTCGGTGAATTTGGCTGGAGATTTGGCTTAACCTTCTGGCTATAGAAATAAGAGAGGAAATTTCCTCGCCCTGTTCTTTCTGTTCTGCCTCTAGGCTATCGAGTTCTTTAAAAGCAAATTTTTGCCATGTTTCTGTGATAATTTCTTGGGCCTCTCCTTTCCCTTGTTGAATGGTTGCATCAACACTCATGCCATCCCGTACAGCGTTAGAAGCCTCTCCAACAGCCTGTATGAAAATTGGCATAACTGAGGGATCAAGTAGAGCTTTCCAAAAGGCATTTCTTTTGGCAAATGATTCATTCCTTTCCTGAAGAATTTTCTCGTCAGATGGAGATATGCCCTTCTTTTCTTTCGTTCTTTCTTCACGTTCTAGATCAACCTCCAGTTGCCCATCTCGCGTTCTAGTTAGCTCTATCGATAGTTCATCTTTGTCTAACTCTTTATCTTCACGGTCCAATTCAATTTGAAGTTCGTCGTCTTCACTTTTTTTCTGTTGTTTATCTGTTTTAATTTGTCTTTTTTTCCTCACTTCAGAGATCTTTTTCTGGCTGGGTTTACGATCTAGAAGAGCCCCCAAGGCTCCAATTCCTATAGCTGCGAGTGAAAGAGAATATCCGACAATTGCAACAATTGCAGCGGTATATCTAGCTTGTGCAAGTGCAATTTCTCCATCAATCTTAGTATCAATAGCATCTAAACGTGCTTGACTGGAGTCAATGATCTGTTCCGACACTTTGTTAAGGAACTCATTTTCTTCAGACAACATCCTCTTTCGTATTTCCATTAAGTGACGAAGGATTGAAAGAAGCTGCCCAAGGTCGCTCGTTGTCAGATAAGCGTTTGGCTCATGTGATGATGGGGAAGGCAATTCTGAATAGAGAACGTTTTCAGTATGGAATGACGTAGAAGGAGGTGGAGAGGGCTTAATAGAAAGAAGTTGAATAGGCTCCAGTGTTGAGACGATCGTATCTTTATAAATTTTCGCTCGCTCTTCTTTTACACCAATTTGAATAGGGCGTAGCGGAGCGATTTCGGTTGGATCTGCCTCGCGAATGACGAAAAAATATGTTTTCTGAATTGGATCAAACGAGAGTTGGCCTGATCGAAAAAGAGCTTCTATCGTTGCTTCCTCATTCTGACCAATAGGAAAATCAACATCAGGAGATGTGATGGGGAGGTCAGAAGGAAGAAATTCTTTTGATAGAAACTCATTTGTTGCATCGCTTGATGAGAGAGTTGCCATAAGATGTTAGGCTCGGAAAATTCTCAAAGATGAATCTTGCCTAGAAGAAGCTCGATCTTCGATAGAAGAGAGAACCGCCTCAGCTTCTTTAAAAACTTCTTTCTGGTCTTTAGAAGCATTTTTGATGCTTGATTGAATTAGTTGCATGTAAGCATCAAGCATGGAAATCGCCTTCATTGCACCTCTTTGCACTTCCAGAACTTCCATCTCTACGGATGCGGCTTGAGCTTGTCCAACTTGGGAGATCAAGGACCCAGCTGCTTGTCCAGCAGACTGAAGACCGTGTAAAGCGATTTGGATTCTGTCTCTAAGATCGTAGGAAGTAGTGTTTACTCCTTCTTGAAGCTCTTGAATGCTTTCTTCATTGGTTGCTGTACTTGAAGCTTCTTGAGAGTCTTGGATATCTCCTTGATTGATCTCTGCGCTTTCGCCTTCTTGGACATCTTGATCATTCGTCCTATTGATAGCTGGACTTCCGCCTTCTTGAGAGTCTTGGATATCTCCTGGATTGCCTTCCGGTGAGCCATCTTCTAGTTCGATTTCTAATTCGCTTTCTTCTGTTTCTGAAGCTCTTCGAGTGCTTGAAGGAGAAACAGGAAGTGCGTCCTGATCCTCTTGCCTTATCTGAATTCGCCCTGCTTCTTGATCGGTATCAATGTTTCTTGTTCGAGTTGACTCATTTGATCTATCAACTCCTGGTAAAAATGGGGCAGCAACCAAT